>JBKJUE010000113.1:0-18009 GCA_046590395.1 Nocardioides sp. | reverse complement strand
TCCATCGTCTACGACCAGCAGCACGAAGTCTCGGCTCTTTCGCGCGAGGAGGGTGGGGGGACCAAGACTCCGGAGAGCCTGACGTGGCTCTACCGGTTCGCTCGCGCCCAGGGGCGGCGCCGTGGGCGCGTCCACGTGCGGTTCGGTCCGCCGCTGTCGCTGCGCGAGGCCCTGGTCGACGCCGAGTCGCGCGCCGAGAGCGACGACCTCACCGCGGTGGTGCCGCGTGTCGCCTTCGAGGTGGCCCACCGCATCAACGCCGCGACGCCGATCACCCCGTCGGCCCTGGTGGCCTTCGGGCTCCTCGACAACGACGGCCGGGCGATGACCCTGGCCGAGACGCTCGCCGTCCTCGAACCGCTCGTCGCCTATGTGCGACACCGACAACTGCCTCTCACCGCCGACGTCGACCTCGGACGCCCCGAGGGTCTGCGCAAGGCACTGGCGACGCTGGTCCGCGAGGGGGTCGTGGTCGACTACGCCGGCGGCCTCGAGCCCGTCTACGCGATCGCGCCGGACCGGCAGCACGAGGCCGCGTTCTACCGCAACACCGTCACCCACTACTTCATCGACCGCGCGATCCTCGAGGTGGCGCTCGTCCAGGCCGCGGACGAGGGGCCGGGCGCTGACATCGTCGCTGCCACCTGGACGCGTGCCCTGGCCCTCCGCGACCTGCTCAAGTACGAGTTCTTCTTCGCGACCAAGCGTGAGTTCGACGCCCAGCTGCGCTATGAGACTGAGCTGATGAGTCCGGGCTGGGCCGACGAGGGCACCACCACGAGCGAGATCACGGCTCGGCTGTCGGGGACGCCCCTGCTCCTGGCCCACCGGGTGATCGGTCCGTTCCTGGAGGCCTACTCCGTGGTGGCCGACCGGTTGGTCACCCGGGAGCCCGCTGCTCCCCTGGACGGGGACGGACTGATCGCCGAGAGCCTGGGCGTCGCCCGCCAGCGGTGGTTGCAGCAGGACCTCCACTCGCCGGAGTCGATCTCCAAGGACCTGATGGGAGGCGCGCTCAAGCTCGCTGGCAACCGTGAGCTCCTGGGTCCCGGGGGCGACCAGCTCCGCCAGTCGCGCCAAGGGTTCGCCGATGAGCTCGCCGCGGCCGTTGACGCCATCGCCGTGCTCCGATCCCTTGCCCTGGAGGCCTGAACCGTGGCCGACATCGACGACCTCCTCGCTGCGGTAGCGGCCGGGCCGCAGGGCCCCGAGGTCGGCGCGTTCTTCGACTTCGACGGCACGCTCATCCACGGCTACTCTGCGGCGCTGTACTTCCGGCAGCGGCTGGCGGACCGGGCGGTGAGCCCACAGGAGCTCATCGCCACCCTCGTCGAGATCTTCAACATGCATCAGCGCGGGCATGACGTCACCCGCCTCGTCGGGGTCGGCCTGGGCGCGCTGACCGGAACCGCCCTGGTCGACCTGGAGGAGATGGGTCAACAGCTCTTCCGGTCGCGGATCTCGGGCCAGCTCTACCCCGATGCCCGCCGACTCGTCCGGGCCCACCTGCGCGCAGGCCACACTGTCGCCCTCGCCTCTTCGGCCACGAGGTTCCAGGCCCAGGCAGCAGCAGAGGACCTGGGGATCGAGCACCTGCTCGTCACCGAGGTCGAGGCTCTCGACGGGATCGTCACCGGAAAGGTCGACGGGCCGATCCTCTGGGGTCCCGGCAAGGCTGCGGCCGTGACGGCCTTCGGCGAGGAGCAGGGCCTGGACCTCGGAGAGTCCTACGCGTACGGCAACGGGGGAGAGGACGTCTTCTACCTCGAGACGGTGGGGCGACCCCGACCCCTCAACGCCGACAGTGCCCTGACCCGGGCGGCGGAGGAGCGGGGCTGGCGGGTGCATCGGCTGCACCGGCAGCAGCGCCTCACCCCCACCAATGTCGTCCGCTCGGCCGCGTCCTTCGCGGGCCTGGCCGCCGGTGTCGCTGCGGGACTGGGGATGGGGCTCCTCAACCGGGACCGACGTACGGGGCTCAAGGTCGCCGCCGCGATCAGCTCCGAGCTCGCCCTCGCGGGCGCCGGTGTCGCGCTTGAAGTCGAGGGCCAGGAGAACCTCTGGATCTCGCGTCCGGCGGTCTTCGTGTTCAACCACCAGAGCCAGCTGGACGTCGTCCTCCTGGCCGCTCTCCTGCGCCGAGACTTCACCGGTGTCGCCAAGAAGGAGCTCGCCAAGGATCCCAGCTTCGCCGCGATGGGCTGGCTCGCGGACGTGGCCTACGTCGACCGCACCGACAAGGTCGCCGCCCGTGAGGCCCTCGCACCAGCACTCGCGAGCCTGGAGTCGTGCACCTCCCTGGTGATTGCCCCCGAGGGCACCCGCTCACCCACGCCACGGCTGCTGCCCTTCAAGAAGGGGGCCTTCCACCTGGCGATGCAGGCGCGGGTGCCGATGGTTCCCGTCGTCATCCGCAACGCCGGCGAGATCATGCCGGCCCACTCGATGATCCTCACGCCGGGCACCGTGCAGGTGCGGGTGCTCGCGCCGGTGCCGACCTCCGACTGGACCGTCGAGAACCTCGACGAGCAGGTCGCCCTCGTCGAGACTATGTACGCCGACACGCTGGGCGACTGGGACGAAGCGCCAGAGCGACCCTGACGGACAACACCGGGGGATCGAGTCAGCGGAGGCGGCGCCTTGGTCTTCGAGGTGCTCGGGACCTGCCTGCTGGTCCTGATCGTCATTCTCGTGACCGGGCGCGCGGCAGCACCAGGGTTCGCCGGGCTCGCCATCGGGCTGGTCCTCATCGTCATTCACCTGGTGGGGATCCCGCTGGACGGGACCTCGTTCAACCCGGCGCGATCGCTGGGTCCGGCCTTGTTCGCGGGTGGTGACGCGCTGGCGCAGGTCTGGCTCTTTGTGGTCGCGCCATTGCTTGGTGCAGCGCTCCCCGCCCTACAGGCGCCGATCTTCGACCTGCCGAGTGACAAGCAGGCGGCCGGGCTGTACCGGGTCTTGAAGAATTAGCCGATCCATAGTGCCGCCGGATCATGGGGCAGCGGGCCGCTTACCGGGTCAGGAAGCAGCGAGGACGGGCGTCGTCAGCCCGAGGGCCGCTCCGGCTTCGTGGAGGAGCCAGGCGATGACGCCGGCCTGGGTCGAGGCGTCGTACGACTCAGCCTGGTGCCAGATGTGGATGAATGCCCGGCCGACGAGCTCGTCGGCCTCGGTGTCCGTCAGGACGCGCGAAACCAGGAGCGCGCGCACCGGGGCGTACGTCAGCGCCATCAACACCATGAGCGCGGAATCGTCGCCCGCGGCGCAGCGGAGCACCAGAGCAGTGACGAATCCGGGGCAGTCGTCCTCGGCGTCGCGGGCGGTGCGCGAGTTGTGCTCGTCCACGGTGTCTCCCTGTTGTCCGACGGTGTCTCCCTGTTGTCCGACGGTGTCCGACGGCGCCGTTCACAGCGTGCTCTGTGCGAGCGGCCACCGACAGATGGAAACCTATGCAGTTCTCATCTGGGCTTGCACAAATTTCTGCCTTCTCCCTACGGTTGGCTCGGACCAGCGCAGGAGGTGAGGCTCGGTGGCGGCACGAGGTCTTGATGCCCAGCACCAGGAGCCGGGCCGAGCGATCAGCGAGGTGAGCGAGCTGCTGGGCGTTCCAGCGCCGACACTCCGGTCGTGGGAGCTCCGCTACGGCATCCCCACCACGGGACGAAGCCCCGGTGGCCACCGACGCTACGCCGACGAGGCGGTGCACGAGCTGCGCCTGTTGCGCGACGAGATCGCTCACGGGAGAAAGGCGTCCGAGGCGGCGCGGGCGGTTCGCGCCCTGCTGGATCCCGCGGATCCCAGGCTCGCGCGCATCAGGAGCCTGTTGGATGCGTCCCGGAGCATGCAGCCTGCCAAGCTGCGCGCGATCCTCGAGCAGACCTGGGAGGAGCTCGGGCTGGCCGCGACGATCGACGAGGTGCTGATGCCCGCGATGCGCCAGATCGGCACCTTCTGGGAGACCGGACGGTGTGACGTCGCGCAGGAGCACCTCACCACGGAGGCAGCGCGTGCCTGGTTGTCGCGAACCACTTCCCTGGCGCCGGCACCTCGTCCGGGTCGACCGATCCTGCTCGCGTGCGGTCCGCGCGACCTCCACACCCTGGGGCTCGAAGCGCTGGCCGCGCTGCTGGCGCACCGGCTCCGAGGGTGCCGTGTGCTGGGTGCGCGGACACCGGCACGCATGCTCGTGACGGCCGTGAAGGCCACTGATGCCGCCGCGGTCGTGATCGTCTCCCACCTCCCCACGCAGCGCCGACCCGCGGTCGACGCCCTGCGTGCGGCGGCGCAGACGGGTGTGCCGGTGTTCTTCGCGGGCAACGCGTTCCTGCTCCCCGGTGGGCGCACCGGAGTCCCTGGCACCTACCTGGGCGAGCGGATCGCCCAGGCCTCCGAACGGATCATCGAGGACGTACCCGGGTGACCGGCTGACGTCTGGCCTCCCACGGGCGGCGAGCAGTCGGCACGGCGTCAGGCGACGTCGGTCTCCATGGCGGCCACGAAGTCCCGCTTGACCTGGCGCCACGCCTCGTCGGCCATGTCGCGACGCCAGTACGGCGAGCACGACATGTCGGAGCGTGCGAGGCCCCGGTCGACGAGCAGGTGCTTGCGGATCTTGCGGATCTCGACCGCCTCGCCGTGGACGAACGCGTGCACGCGACCGCGGGGGAAGACGGCGGCCCGGACCGCCGACACCAGCAGGTCCTCGTCGCCGGGTGCGCCGGTGCGGTGCAGCCAGAACAGGTCGACGTCGCCCGGGCTGGCCAGCTCGACCTCGTGGTCGGGACCGTCGCAGACCAGCCGGACCACGGCCTTCGTGCCCGTGGGCAGGACCTCGAGCGACGCCGCGATCGCAGGCAGCGCGGACTCGTCGCCGACCATCAGGTGCCAGTCGGCCTCGGGGTCGGGCAGGTAGCCGCCGCTGGGGCCCTCGAAGACCAGCACGTCACCGGGTTCGACCGTCCCTGCCCACGGGCCAGCCACGCCGGTGTCGCCATGGACGACGAAGTCGAGGGTCAGCTCGTGTGCGGTCGCGTCCCAGGACCGCACGGTGTAGCGGCGCCGGGCCGGCCAGGTCTCCTTGGGGAACTGTGCGCGGACCTCGGCGGGGTCGAACACCGCGTCGTACGGCGCACCGGGCGGAGGGATCGCAACGTTCACGTAGGCGTCCGTGGCCTCGGGCATCGTCAGGTCGGCCAGGTCGCCGCCGCCGAGCACGACCCGGACCAGGCTCGGCGTCAGCCGCTGCGTTGCGCTCACTCGTGCGTGCATCTCACTCCGTCACTCTTGTTAGGTATGCCTAACTTACAGGACGGGTGTGGTGACGAAAGAGTGCCCCGGGCTGCCCCGGACGTGGCGCACCCGCCCTCAGCGGGGGGATGCGAGGGCGGGTGCTGTGTCCCCGGGTGCTGGGGGGGTAGCACATGTGCCCAGGGACAGGACGAGCCTAACGCGCCGAGTGGCTCGAGGTGGGATCAAGGGACGTGTCTCGGTCTGCCGGTCTAGGCGCCTGAGACCTGCTCAGCAGGTCGTGCCTTCCCCGCCTGTGTCGCCTTTCGACAGGTCAGGCGACGAGTGGGTCGAGGCTGGCGGCGGCCAGCGCGAGCGCGGCGTCGGCGGCCTCCTCGCCGAGGCGGAACAGGGTCGCGGTGTGGGAGAAGTCGAAGACCGAACCGGAGTCGTAGGTCTCGTCGAGCTTGCAGCGAACGATCTCGACGCCGGGTGCGAACACGGGCTCCTCATGGTTGCGGACCGCGGCCACGAGGGACGCGATGATCACGTCGAGCGGGCTGCGCAGGACCCGCGCGGTCTGGGGCATCCGGGTGACGTCGAGGACATAGACGCGGTCGCCGGGGGTCGCGACGCGGAGTGCCGCCGTCAGCGGGACGTTCTCGGCGATGCCGGCGTCCACGTGGGTCACCGGACCGTCGGGTCCCTTCATCGTCACGGGCGGGAAGAGGCCGGGGAGCGCGGCCGAGGCTGCGATCAGGTCGGGGACGTAGCCGTGGTCGTGGTGGACCGCATGGCCGGTCGCGATGTCGGTGGTGGCGACGATGACCGGGATCGACAGGTTCTCGAGGTGGTAGGTCGGGCACCACGTGGTGGCGAGCTTCCGGAGCCGCTCCGAGGAGTAGAGGTAGGGGCGGCGGCGGGTCACGTTGAGCACCGCGTCGCGGCGGCTGCCGCACAGGGCGGGCTCACTCATGAGGAGCCAGTGGGCCGCCAGGTCCTCGATCCCGTCGGCCGTGGGGTGGGAGCCGACGAAGCAGGCGTTGATGGCACCGACCGAGCCGCCGATCAGGACGTCCGGAGTGATGCCGGCATCCCACAGTGCCCGCAGCATCCCGACCTGACCGGCGCCGCGGGAACCGCCGCCGGAGAGGACGAAGACGTTGCGTCGTGCTGCCATGGGAGACCTTGTACCCGCCTTCGTTGACGTTGGAACCACGCAATCCACAGGTCTAGTCCGGCAGCGGGCCTAGCATGAGGCGGTCATCGCCACGCCGTCGGCGTCGCTACCCATCGGGAGCAGGGAACGCCATGGGGGACCATCGATCGTCCGGTGGCCGCGCAGTGCCCGGAAGGATGGTCCGGGCGGTGCGCCTGAGCGCGATGCTCGTGACCGGAGCATTCGTCGTCTCGACGCTGCCCGGTGTGCGGTCGGGCGTCGGCTTCGACGAGAACCTCGACGGTTGGCTCCAGGGCGGCTGCTACGTGCTGCTGGCGCTGGTCGCGTGGACTCGACCCCTGACGTCCGGTCTCGACCGCTTGCTGTGGACGACTGTTGCGCTCGCCATGACGTTGCGCGCCCTCGGGTTCGTCCTGTTCCTGGGCGTCGTCCGCCACCTCGATCCGGTGCCCTACCCATCCGTTGCCGACGCCGCCTGGATGCTCGTGCCCGTGGTGCTCCTGCTCGCCCTGTGGTTGCTGGCGAAGGCGCATTCCGCCCGGCTCCCGGTGGCCCTTCTCCTCGACGCGGTGATCGGCGGCCTCGCAGCCGCGGCGCTCGCGGTCGCCCTCCTGTACGGCGTGCTGGTCGACCTCACCCAGCCCGGGACCCCGACCAGCGTGGTGACCGTCAACCTCGCCTACCCGGTCTCCGACGTGGCTCTGCTGATCGTCGTGGTCGGCGTGCTGACGATGACCAGGTGGCGGCCCACGCCGTCGACGGCCGTCCTGTGTCTCGGGATCGCCGGCTCGGCGGCCGTCGATGCCCTGTTCCTCTACCAGGTGAGCGTCGGGACGTTCCGGCCCGCTTCCCTGATCTCGGCGCTGTCGATGATCGTGACGGTGCTCATCGTGGCGTCCGCCTGGGTGCCCGGTCCGACCGCCAGCAGGCGTGAGTCCGACGGGGTGGCCCCTGGCATCGTGGCGCCGGCCGTGTTCGCGCTCGTCTGCATCGGTGCTCTGGTGTACGCCTCGGCGGCGGAGGTCCACCTGATCGCCATCGGCCTCGCGGCCGCCGGGCTCGTCGTCGCGATCGTCCGAGCCGTCCTCACCATCACCATGGACCGCATCGAGTCCGGCCGGGCGCTGGGCGCGAAGCACGAGGAGCTGCTCCGCTTCCAGTCCCTCGTCGAGACGTCCGGCGACTTCATCGCCATCGCCCTCACCGACGGCACGGTCATCTACCTGAACCCGGCCGGACGCGAGCTGGTGGGTTTGCCGCTCGATGCGGACGTCCGCGCGACGAGCATCGTCGACTACCTCACTGAGGAAGGCATCGCTGCTTCGCTCGAGGTCGAGCAGCCGGCAGTCCTGGCCCATGGCCGGTGGGAGGGGGAGTCCACGTTGCGCGACATGCGGGGCGGCGACCCGATCCCCGTGGCCATCTCGAGCTACGTCATGTTCCACCCCAACACGGGGGAGCCATGGGCGTTGGCGACCGTGCAGCGGGACATCACCGAGCGCCTCGCGGCGGAGCGGTCGCTGCAAGAGCTCGCCGACGAGCGCCAGGTCCTGCTGGGACGCCTGGTCCAGGCCCAGGAGGACGAGCGGTCCCGGATCGCCAGCGACGTGCATGACGACTCCGTGCAGGCACTCGCCGCAGTGGACCTCAGACTGGGTCTCCTGCGGCGGCAGCTGCAGGACCGCGCTCCCGAGCTTCTCGACGGCGTGGACGGGCTGCGGCACACCGTGGAAGGCGCCACTGCCCGCCTCCGCCACCTGCTCTTCGACCTTGAGTCTCCGGCCCGCCGTGGCAACCTGCTCGCGGCCCTCGAGGAGGCGGCCGCCTTCGTGTTCGACAGCGACGTGGCCTGGACGGTGCGAGGTGACCGGGCCGAGCAGCTGTCCGAGCCGGTGCGGGTCACGGTCTACCGGATCGCCAAGGAGGCGATGGTCAACGCACGCAAGCACGCGAATGCCCGGCGGGTGACCGTCGACCTCCGCTGCGACGACGACGTCCTGGTGCTGACCGTCGCCGACGACGGCTCCGGCCTCGACGCCGATGCCATGCGCGACCGACCGGGCCACCTGGGCCTGCCCGGCATGCGCGACCGGGCCGCGGTCGCCGGCGGCACGCTGACGCTCGAGCCGGGTCCGGAGGGAGGCGCCGTGCTCCGGCTCCTGGTCCCCATGGCCGCCCCGAGGTAAATGGGCTGCCCGCCGGTGGTCCACCGTGATCAGGGTCCCCACGTCGGCCGGCCCCGTCTGGTTCAAGGCGAACGCCGAGGCCTTGGTCCGCGAGGCAGCGCTCGTCGAGCGGCTCGCGGCCGGCGGCTCGACGCCCTCCCGTTGTACACCGGCGTCCAGCTCGACCTGACCGACGAGGCCGACGACCTGCTCGCCCTGGGCGTCCCGGACCTGCGCTGGCCGTGCTGCCCGACAAGTACGACCGGCTGATGGACGTGATCGACGCCGACCAGCGCTTCCGGGCCGCCAGCGGACTGGTCCGTGAGCTCTGCGACGAGGTGGCGGCGTACGGCATCACCGAGACGCTGCAGCACGACGACCTCCACGACGCCCAGGTCTTCGTCCGCGACGGACGGCTGCTGCTGATGGACTGGGGCGACGCCTGCATCTCGCACCCGTTCTTCTCGCTGTCCGTGACGCTGGAGGGCGTGCTCTCGTGGGGGCTCGACGACGCCGAGGACTCGGTCGACACCACCCCGTTCCGTGACGCCTACCTGGCGCCGTTCGCCGAGAGGTACGACGTCGACCTCGCAGCCGCCTGTGCGCCAGCGACCCGCCTCGGCTCGGCTGGGCGTGCCGGGCGGTGAACGGGCACGTGCCCGGTGACGACCGGCACACGTTCACCCGGCTGCGGATGTTCCTCGACGGCCGGGCTTGAGCGTCAGGTGCCGGTCATGACGCCGACGGCCTCCGCCTGGAAGCCGGGAAACACCTGGGCGGTGCTGACCCCGAAGCGTGCTGCCACGACCTCGGAGAGGACCGAGCGGTAGTGGTGGTCACCAGCAGGTCCGAGTCGGTCTCGTTCGTCAGGCCGGGCCACGTGGCGTAGTACTTGCCACCGTTGACTCCGGCCCCGGCCACGAGCATCACGTTGCCGTGGCGGCCAACTCCCGAACACGTCGTTCTGGGCGACCACCGCTACGATGCGGGGGAACATTCCCGAGCACAGAAGGAGCGGCCGCTCCGACGATGGACGACCATCAAAGTCGCCCCTGCACCCCGCTGACGACCGGTTCCGTCCGGTCCAGCACCGCCCCGGCCGGGATCCACCCATGACCGAGTGGCTCCTTCTCGCCCTCTCGCTCTTCCTGATCGCCGCCTGCGGCGTCTTCGTGGCCGCCGAGTTCGCCTTCGTCACGGTCGACCGCACCAAGGTCGAGCATGCCGTGGCGGCGGGGGAGCCCGGCGCCGTCGGTGTCCAGGCCGCGCTCCGCAGCCTGTCGACCCAGCTCTCCGGCGCCCAGGTCGGGATCACCGTCACCAACCTGGCGATCGGATACCTCGCGGAGCCGGCCATCGCCGAGCTCATCGACGGACCGCTAGCGAGCCTCGGCGTACCGGCCGGGGCCTTGCATCCCGTGGCCGTCGGGATCGCGCTGACACTCAGCACCGCACTCACCATGATCTTCGGTGAGCTCGTGCCCAAGAACCTCGCCATCGCCAAGCCCATGGAGACCGCGCGGGCCACCCAGTGGTTCCAGCGCGGCTTCACCGCCGGCATGGCGATCCCGATCCGGCTCCTCAACGGCTCCGCCAACGCGATCGTCCGCCGGCTCGGCATCGAGCCGCAGCTCTTCCTGCGGCTCGGCATCGAGCCGCAGGAAGAGCTGCGGTCCGCGCGCAGCTCGACCGAGCTCGCGTCCCTCATCCAGCGGTCCGCGGACCTCGGCACCCTCGACATCGAGACCGCGGAGCTCATGGAGAAGTCGGTCGAGTTCGGCACCCGGACCGCCGGCGAGATCATGACCCCGCGAGTCCGGACGACGAGCGTCGAGGACCACGACCGGGCGAGCATCGTGATCGACCTCGCCCGCGAGACCGGCCACTCCCGGTTCCCGGTGCTGGACGGCGAGGACGCCGTCGTCGGCACGGTCCACGTCAAGCACGCGGTCGCCCTGCCGGTGCACGAGCGCGCCACCACGCGGATCAAGCACATCATGGCCAAACCGATCGTCGTGCCCGACTCGTTGCGGCTCGACCCGCTCCTGCAGATCCTCCGCGAGGACGGTTTCCAGATGGCGATCGTGCTCGACGAGTACGGCGGCCAGGCCGGCATCGTCACCCTCGAGGACGTCATCGAGGAGATCGTCGGCGACATCGCGGACGAGCACGACCGGCTCGGCGCCCGGGCGCAGAAGCGTCGCGACGGCACCTGGTCGCTGTCGGGGCTGCTGCGACCCGACGAGGTCGAGGACCTCACCGGGATCGAGCTGCCCGACCACGAGGACTACGACACGATCGCCGGGCTGGTCCTGCGGACCCTCGGCCGGGTCCCGGAGACCGGTGACGTCGCCGAGGTCCCGGTGCCGGACCGGTCCGACCCCGAGGAGCACCGGGAGCAGCTGGCGCTGCTGACCGTGCTGCAGATGGACGGATTGCGGATCGACCGGGTCGGCCTGCAGCTGCTCGACGGCCTGTCCGACGACACCGGCGAGCGAGGTGCGGACCGATGAACAGCGGCGGCCTGCTCCTCCTCTCCGTCCTGCTGCTCCTGGGCAACGCGTTCTTCGTGGGTGCCGAGTTCGCACTGGTGTCGGCGCGGCGTACCCAGATCGAGCCTCGTGCCGAGGCCGGGTCCCGGATCGCCCGCACGACCCTGCGTGCCATGGAGAACATCTCGCTGGTGATCGGCGTCAACCAGCTGGGGATCACGGTCTGCTCGCTGGTCCTGGGTGCCGTTGCCGAGCCCACCATCGCGCACCTCCTCGAGCCGGGCCTGCACGAGCTTCACGTGCCCGAGGGGCTCATCCACCCGATCGCCTTCACGGTCGGTCTCACGATCGTCGTCTACCTGCACGTCGTGATGGGCGAGATGATCCCGAAGAACATCGCGCTCGCCGGTCCGGACCGAGCCGCCCTCGTGCTCGGGCCGCCCATCTGGGCGATCGTGACGGTGCTGCGTCCCGTCATCATCGTCATCAACGCGATCGCGCGGCTGATTCTCCGCGCCGTCGGCGTCGAGCTGCGCGACGAGGTCAGCTCGACGTACACCCGTGAAGAGGTCGCGGCGCTGGTCGAGGAGTCGCGCGGCGAGGGCCTGATCGAGGCCGACGAGTACGACCGGCTCGCCGGTGCCCTCGGCTTCACCGAGAAGACCGTCGCCGAGGTGCTGATGACCCCGGACACGCTGTCCACGGTCCGTCGCGGCTCCACCGTCGCCGACGTCGAGTCGCTCTGCGCGGCCACCGGGTTCAGCCGGTTCCCGGTCGTCGCTGACGACGGCGACCTGCTCGGCTACCTCCACATCAAGGACGTCCTCGAGTCCGACGAGTCCCTCCGCGACCGGGTCGTCGACGACAAGTGGATTCGGCCGTTCGCGCCGGTGCTCGCCACCGATGCCCTGCACGACGCGCTCGAGACGCTGCGCCGGAGGGGTGCCCACCTGGCTCGGGTGGTCGACGGTGATGGGCAGGTTCTGGGGCTGGCGACGCTCGAGGACGTGATCGAGGAGCTGATCGGCGAGATCCGCGACGCGGCTCACCAGGACGAGCCGGCCCAACCTTGACCCGGCGGGCTCCGACCGGCGGATAGGGTGTCCACGGCATGGCCCCCAACCCCGAATTGCAGGCACCCACGTGGCCGACGATCTGACGCGCAACCGCGTGTGGACCGTGCCGAACCTGATCAGCATGGCGCGGCTCGCCGGTGTGCCGGTCTTCCTCTGGCTGGTGCTGGGTCCCGAGGCCGACGGCTGGGCGCTCGGTCTCCTGATGCTGTCCGGGATCACCGACTACCTGGACGGCTACCTGGCCAGGAAGCTCAACCAGATGTCGGCGCTGGGTCAGATCCTCGACCCGGTCGCGGACCGGCTCTACATCCTCGCCGTCGTGCTCGGGCTGGCCATGCGCGAGATCATCCCGTGGTGGGTCGCGATCATCCTGCCGCTCCGCGACCTGCTGTTGTGGGGCCTGGTCCCGTTCCTGCGGACCCGCGGCTACAGCGCACTGCCGGTCCACTTCCTCGGCAAGGCCGCCACGTTCAACCTGCTCTACGCCTTCCCGCTGCTGCTGCTCGGCGACGGTGAAGGTGTGGTCCCCACCCTGGCCGACGTGTTCGGGTGGGCGTTCGCGATCTGGGGGATGGGGCTCTACTGGTGGGCCGGGGTGCTCTACGCCTGGCAGGTACGCCGTCTGCTCGCGGACACCGAACGACGGGCGGTGCCTCCCGATGGCTGACGAGTGGGAGCGGCCGCTGCCGGCCCACGTGACCACGCCGCTGCTCACGAGGATCACCGAGCAGTCGATGGACGAGGACTACCGCCAGGTCGCGCTGCGCAAGGAGACCGACGGCACGCGCCCGACCGGGCCGGCCCGGCCGCGCCTGATCGCGACCGGGGTGATCGCGGTCTTCGGCATCCTCGTCACCACCGCGGCCGTGCAGACCTCGGCCAACGCCGACATCACCGACGCCAGCCGCGAGACCCTCATCCAGCGGATCAACGCCGAACGGGACCAGGTCGAGGGCCAGCAGCAGAGGATCGCGGACCTCCAGGACGAGACGATCAAGCTGCAGGACGACCTGGACACGCTCACCGAGGACCAGGCCGCGGCCACCGCGCGGATGCGCCGCCTCGAGGTCTCGACCGGTCACGTCCCCGTCCGGGGAGAGGGCATCCGGGTCACCGTCAGCGACCCGCCGAACCCCACCGACCCCTCCGAGCTCGTCCGGGACGAGGACCTCGCCTGGCTCGTCGACGGGCTCTGGCGGGCCGGCGCGGAGGCGATCGCCATCAACGACCAGCGCCTCAACGTGCTCGGCTCGATCCGCAACGTCGGTCCCGCGGTGAAGGTGAACAGCCTGCCGGTCAACCCGCCGTACGTCGTCCAGGCGATCGGGGACACGCTCACGCTCCAGGCCAATCTGCTCGACACCACGCACGGGCAACGATTCTTCGACCTGGCCGACCGACTCGGCTTCGAGGTCGACATGCAGAATGATGACGAGCTGCAGCTGCCCGCGGCCCGCGGGCCTGACGTGCTGTACGCCCGCAAGGGGACATCCGGAAAGCCGGACATGAAGGACGAGGAGGCCCATCCGTGATCGCCGCACTCGGGCTGCTGGCGGGCATCTTGCTGGCCCTCTTCCTGCAGCCCGACGTTCCCCTGGGTCTGGAGCCCTACCTCCCGATCGCCGTCGTCGCCGCGCTCGACGCCGTCTTCGGCGGGCTGCGCGCCTACCTCGACGGGATCTTCGACGACAAGGTCTTCGTCGTGTCGTTCGCCAGCAACGTGGTGATCGCCGCCGCGATCGTCTACCTGGGCGACAAGCTCGGCGTCGGTGGGCAGCTCTCGACGGGGGTCATCGTCGTCCTCGGGATCCGGATCTTCTCCAACGTCGCGGCCATCCGCCGCCACCTCTTCCATGCCTGACGACGACCGCCCCGACGCTCCCGAGCGCACCCCGGCGCGCTCCGGCCGGCAGCGGCTCAACGACGCGCTGCTGCGCCCCACCCGGGCGCAGATGATCGTCGCGGCGCTGCTCGCCGTCGTCGGCTTCGCAGCGGTGACCCAGATGCGCGCCTACGAGGTCGACGACAACTACGACGGCTACCGAGAGCAGGCGCTGATCGACGTGCTCAACGGTCTCGCCGGGACCTCCCAGCGCGCCCAGGCCGAGATCACCCGGCTCGAGCAGGCCAGGGCGGAGCTGCAGTCCAGCACCAGTGCCCGGGAGGCAGCGCTCCAGCAGGCACGGACGCGGGCCGACACCCTCGAGATCCTGGCCGGGACGGTCCCCGTCACCGGTCCGGGGATCCGGATCACCGTCACCGAGACGGAGGGGCCGGTGGACATCGACTCGGTGCTCGACACGATCCAGGAGCTGCGCGGTGCTGGCGCCGAGGCGATGCAGTTCAACGGGCGGGCCCGGGTGGTGGCCGAGACCTCCTTCGAGGACGGCATCGGCGGGATCTACGTCGACGACCTGCTGCTGGAGCCGCCGTACGTCATCGACGTGATCGGCAACCCCAGTGCCCTGTCCGGCGGCCTCTCGTTCGCACTGGGCCCGATCTCGCAGCTCGAGGGCGACGGCGCGGTGGTGGACGTCGTGGAGCTGCAGGCCGTCGACATCGAGAGCGTGCGCCCCCAGCCGCAGGCTGACTTCGCCGAGCCCGACACCGCGCAGTAGCCTGCACCAACGCCGACCGACCGGAGGAGACGAGTTGTACCCCGACGACCTGAAGTACACCGCTGAGCACGAGTGGGTCCGCAGTCCCGGCGAGAGCGAGGGCTCGGTGCGGATCGGCATCACCCACTTCGCCCAGGACGCCCTGGGCGACATCGTCTACGTCTCCCTCCCGGAGGTCGGCGACACGGTCGCGGCCGGCGGGACCTGCGGCGAGCTCGAGTCGACCAAGTCGGTGAGCGACGTCTACGCACCGGTCTCGGGTGAGGTCGTGGCGACCAACGTCGCGCTCGACGCCACGCCCGAGCTGGTCAACACCGACCCGTACGGCGACGGCTGGCTGTTCGAGGTGGTGGTCTCCGACGCCGCCGTGGTCGACGGGCTGATGGACGCCGCCACCTACCAGGCGTCCCTGGACGGCTGAGCTCCTGAACCATCTGGCCGGTCTCCCTTGATCGGCCAGCCCGGGCTGATAGGTTCGGGGCAACCGTCAACCTCAACCCGGCGGTGAGGGTTGGGCGAGGATCGACCGCGACCCGGAGGAAGCCCATGCCGTTCTGCACAGCCTGTGGCAAGCAGAACCCTGACGACGCCCGCTTCTGCTCGCAGTGCGGCACCCGCCTGGTCAGCGAGGGGGCCCCCGCGGCTCCTGGCGAGGGGGGATTGACGGCCGACTCGACGATCACGTTCGGGCTCAACACGGAGAAGACCGAGACGTCCGACCGTCAGCTGAACCCCGTCGACGCCGCGGCGGTCGACGCGCTGCCCGGTGGGCACGCGCTGCTCGTGGTCCAGAAGGGGCCGGGGGCCGGAAGCCGGTTCCTGCTCGACACCGACGAGGTCAGCGCCGGGCGTCATCCCGACAGCGAGATATTCCTCGACGACGTCACTGTCTCCCGCCGGCACGCGGTCTTCCACCGCGAGGCTGAAGACTTCACCGTCAGCGACGCGGGCAGCCTCAACGGCACCTACGTCAACCGGGATCGGATCGACCGCGTCCTGCTCAAGGACGGCGACGAGGTGCAGATCGGCAAGTACCGCCTGGTGTTCTTCGCCGGACACGCGAGCTGACGTGCAGCCCTCCGCAGCCCCGTCCCGGGGCAGGATGAACATCGGGGAGGTGCTCGACAGGCTTCGCCCGGACTTCCCGGGGATCACCATCCCCAAGATCCGGTTCCTCGAGGACAAGGGTTTGATCAAGCCGGAGCGGACGCCCTCCGGCTACCGCAAGTTCGCCTCCGAGGACGTCGAGCGGCTGCGCTACATCCTGCGCATGCAGCGCGACCACTACCTGCCGCTGAAGGTCATCGGCGAGCACCTCGACGCCATCGACCGGGGCCTGGAGCCGCCGCCGATCGAGGCCGTCGTACCCACCGTCCCCCGGGTGGCGCTCGCCGCGGACGGTCTGCCGAGCCCGGCCTCGTTCACCCGTCACGACAACCTCCGGTTGTCGCGGCGTGAGCTGATCAAGATCGCCGAGGTCTCCGAGGAGCTCCTCGACCAGCTCGAGCAGTACGCCCTGATCGTGCCGCGGGCCGGCACCGGCCACTACGACACCGACGCCCTGGTGATCGCCCAGACGGCGCGTGAGCTGGCCGACTTCGGGTTCGAGCCGCGCCACCTGCGGGCGTTCAAGACCGCCGCCGACCGCGAGGTCGGGCTCGTCGAGCAGGTCGTGGCCCCGCACAAGCGCGGCCGGGACGCAGCGGCCAAGGCGCGCGCCGAGGAGGCGGTCACCGAGATCGCCGCGCTGTCGGTGCGCCTGCACGCCACCTTGGTGAAGTCCGGCCTCAAGTCGTTCTGACGCCGGAGTAGTGTGATGGCGTGCGCGAAGTAGATGTCATGGGAGTCCGGGTCGAGATGCCCTCGAACCAGCCGATCGTCCTGCTCCGCGAGGTCTCGGGGGAGCGTTACCTCCCGATCTGGATCGGCGCCCAGGAGGCGACGGCGATCGCCTTCGCCCAGCAGGGCGTCGTCCCGCCGCGGCCGCTGACCCACGACCTGATGAAGGACGTGCTGGCGGCCACCGGGAACGAGCTCGCCGAGGTCCGGATCACCGAGGTCAAGGACGGCGTGTTCTTCGCCCTCCTGGTGCTCGGCTCGGGCGCCGAGGTCTCCGCCCGCCCGTCGGACTCGATCGCCCTCGCCCTGCGCACCGGCACCCGCATCCTGTGCGCCGAGGAGGTCCTCGACGAGGCCGGTCTCGCGGTGCCGGCCGAGCAGGAGGACGAGGTCGAGAAGTTCCGCGAGTTCCTCGATCAGGTGACACCCGAGGACTTCGACGCCCCGGAGCAACACTGACCCTCAACCTGAGGATGAGGGTTACGACACGCCGCCAACGTCGTTGACCACCCTCAGGTAGAGGCTTACCTTGAAGTGTCTCTGTTGTAACTCCACCGTTGTGGTCGCGTCTGCGGCCCGGCGCTTCCCTCGGGGTTACGGTCAACGGAGTAGGTCTTTGGAGGATCGCGTGGGTGCAGGAGAGAACGAGCAGGACAAGGCTTCGGCCGAGGCCGCCCTGGCTGCCGAGTCAGCCGAGGAGCAAGGTCTCCTGTTCGCCGACGACGTGTCCCCGCTGCCGAGCGACACCGGCTACCGCGGTCCGACGGCGTGCAACGCTGCCGGCATCACCTACCGCCAGCTCGACTACTGGGCCCGCACCGGGCTGGTCGAGCCCACCGTGCGCGGCGCGTCCGGTTCCGGCTCGCAGCGGCTCTACTCCTTCCGCGACATCCTGATCCTCAAGGTGATCAAGCGGCTGCTCGACGCCGGGATCTCGCTCCAGCAGATCCGGACCGCCGTCCAGCACCTGCGCACGCGCGGCACCGACGACCTGACCCGCGTCACCCTGATGAGCGACGGCATCTCGGTCTACGAGTGCACCAGCAACGACGAGGTCATCGACCTCCTCCAGGGTGGCCAGGGTGTGTTCGGCATCGCCATCGGTGGTGTGTGGCGAGAGATCGAGGGAACCCTCGCCGACCTGCCGAGCGAGCGGACCGCCGAGCCGGAAGCGGAGGCCGCCGCCAGCGACGAGCTGGCCGCACGTCGCGCCGCTCGCAAGATCGGCTAGATTAGGGCCTGCTGACAATCCCGCGCGGGAGAGTCTTCGCCCGGCCACCGTCACCATCGGTGGTCCGGGATCGGAGCGCCGAAGGGGCAAACCCTCCCCGGAACCTCTCAGGCGCCAGGACCGCGCGGAGCTGGCAACTCTGGAGCCACGGGTGACAGAGGGGGAGGCGACCCGATCGACCC
>JBKJUE010000071.1:0-28258 GCA_046590395.1 Nocardioides sp. | reverse complement strand
CCGGCTGATCCACGACAGCCCTTGGCAGGTCAGGCTCAACACCGACGACCGGCAACCCGAGTTCCTCCCGCCACCCCGCGTCGCCACGCCCCCCGCCTGGTGCCGACACCGCCCCCGGCGGGAGTGACGGTCAGCGGAACTCCTCCAGCACTGCGGTGATCGCTCCGCGAGCTCCTTCGGCGAGCTCCGGTGATCGATCCCAGTAGTACGGCAGCTCCCGCAGTGAGATCGTCAGCGCCCACCCTCGCCCACGACGCCAGGCCGCGTCGTCGAGCCCGGCCGCCTCCCGAAACGCCGCACGTGCCTCCGGGTGCAGCGACAGCCAGGCCGGCGTCAGGTCGAGCGCCGGGTCACCGACGCCCACCCCGCCCCAGTCGATGACGCTCACGAGTCGAGAGTCGTGGATCAGCAGGTTCCCGGCCTTGAGATCCCCGTGCAGCCACACCAACGGCCCGGCCCACTCCGGCGCCGCCAGTGCGTCCTCCCACACCGCGAGGACGGCCGACCGGTCGACCCGGTCCCCCAGCGCGGCCAGGTCCTCTCGCACGAGGTCGTCCCGGAGGGCGAGTGGGGCCCCGCGATCCTTCCGGACCGGAGCTCCCGCCGTGTCGACAGCGCGCAGGGCAGTGACGAACGCCCCGAGGTCCCGGGCCACGGCCGGCGACTCGATCGAGCCGGACTCGGGTGCGTGGCCGGCGATCCAGCGGACCACCGACCAGCGCCACGGGTAGCCGGCGCCGGGCCGTCCGACAGCCACCTGCTCAGGCAGCACCGTCGGCAGGTGCGGGGCCAGCCCGGGAGCCACGTGCCATCGCTCTCCACCTGGCCCAGGGCCCACTCCACGCGCGGCATCCGCACCAGCAGGTCGTCGCCGAGCCGGAACAGCCGGTGGTCGGTGCCGAACTCCGCGACCGGCCGGAGGGCGAGGTCGCGCCACTCCGGAAATTGCGCGGTCACCAGTCGTCGAACCAGGTCCTCGGAGACCGGGACCTCGTCGTCGTGCATGCCACTGGTCATCGGAGCTGAACCTGCCAGAGCGACAGGGCCGCCCGCCACCCGTTTGCGCGAGCGGCGGGAAGGCCAGGAGCCCGTCAGCGGGCGATGACGACCTTGAGTGCCTTCGAATCGGCAGCGTCGGCGAACGTGTCGTACGCCTCCAGCATCTGGTCGAACGAGAAGTGGTGCGTCGCGAACTTCCCGGCATCCAGCTTGTGCTGGGACACGAGCTTCAGCAGCATCGGGGTCGTCGAGGTGCTGACCAGTCCCATCGTGATTGCGATGTCCTTGATCCACAGGTCCTGGAGCGCCAGCTCGACCGGCTTGCCGTGCACCCCCACGTTGGCGACCCGGCCCCCGGGACGCACGATCTTCGTGCACGCGTCGAACGTCTCCGGAATGCCCACGGCCTCGATGGCCACGTCCACCCCGAGTCCGTCGGTCATCGCCATCACCTGCTCCATCCAGTCCTCGGCGCCACTGTCGACGACGTCGGTGGCACCGAAGCCGCCGGCCTGGTCGCGTCGGTTGGCGTCGAGGTCGAGAGCGATCACTCGCGAGGGTCCGTAGAGGCCAGCCGTCATCATCGCCGCCAGACCGACAGGCCCGGCCCCGATCACGGCGACCACGTCACCGGGCTGCACGCGTCCGTAGCGGACACCGATCTCGAAGCCCGTCGGCAGGATGTCGGACAGCATGACTGCGGCGTCGTCACTGACGCCCTCAGGCACCAGGTAGAGCGAGTTGTCCGCGAACGGGACCCGTACGAGCTCGGCCTGGGTGCCATCGATCAGGTGGCCGAAGATCCAGCCGATGCCGCTGGCGCCCTCCTCCGCGAGGCAGTGGGCGTAGAGGCCCTGGTGGCAGTACGAACAGGACCCACACGCGCTGACGCAGGAGATGATCACCCGGTCCCCCACCGAGAAGCAGGAGACGGCAGAGCCTGTTTCGACCACGGTGCCGACACCCTCGTGGCCGAGGATTCGCCCCTTGGCCACGGCAGGTACGTCGCCCTTCAGGATGTGCAGGTCGGTCCCGCAGATCGTGGTGGTGTCGACGCGTACGACGACGTCGGTGGGCTCCTGGAGCGTGGCGTCCGATACCTCTTCCCATGCCTTGGTGCCGGGGCCGTGATAGACGAGTGCCAACATGTCGGTCTCCTTGGTTGATGTTGTCCTCCAGCCTGCTCCGAGGGCGTCGCGCTCGGCAGTGGCGAACGTCCCGATCGGCGGTGCCGGACGGCCTCCCCCGGGCCCCGAGTCGTCTACGTGCCGGACTCGGGGTGGCGGGCCCTGGCGGTCAGCACGGCCTCGAGGGGGTCCCTGCCAAGCCGGTTTGTCCGCGATACTCGCCGGCATGACCCTCCTCGACAGCTGGAGACGCGGCGAACACACCACCGACGGCGTCACTCACCCGACGTACCGCAAGGGCACCGGGCCCGGGGTGATCGTCATCCACGAGATCCCCGGCCTCACGCCGGAGGTGATCGGGTTCGGCGAGGAGGTCGTCGCCGCCGGGTTCACAGTGGTGATGCCCCACCTCTTCGGGAAACCAGAGGAGCCGATGGGTGCGCTCTCGGTCGCGAAGACACTGCGCCAGGTGTGCGTGAGCCGGGAGTTCACGAAGCTCGCGACCGGCGAGACCACCCCGGTGGCCGGGTGGCTGCGCAGCCTCGCCCGCGGACTGCACGCCGAGCTCGGCGGACCGGGCGTGGGCGCGCTCGGCATGTGCTTCACCGGCGGGTTCGCGCTGGCGATGATGGTCGACGACGCGGTGGCCGCGCCGGTCGTGACCCAGCCGTCGGCACCGTTCGCCGTCGGCAAGAAACGCTCCGCCGACCTCAACCTCTCCCCCGCCGACCTGACGACGGTCAAGGAGCGAGCGGCGGCCGGGTGCGAGGTGCTCGGCCTCCGCTACCGCAAGGACCCCGCCGTCGGCACCCGCTTCGACACGTTGACCCGCGAGATCGGCGACAAGTTCATCCGGGTGGAGTTCGACGGCAAGGGCCACTCGACCGTCACCGCCCATCGTCAGCAGGAGGGCGTGGACCGGGTCCTCGCGTTCTTCGAGGAGAAGCTGCGCACCTGACGAGTAGGGCGCCGCGCACTACACCGCCCGGACTATGGCGCCCTCACGGCTGATGGCAGACCATGGCCAGATGGGAAACCGCATCATCAGGGCCGGCGATGGCGAGATTCTTGGCTCGACGGCTGGATGTCGCGACCGGTTCCTGATCAGTTCCCGGGACTCCGAAGGCAGGGTGGCCGTCATCGAGCACCTGCTGGCGCCGCGGTCGATCGCGGCCCCCATGCACCGGCACACGCTGGAGGACGAGTTCAGCTTCGTGCTCGAGGGGCGGGTCTGGTTCCACGCCGCCGGCGAAGAGGTCGTCGCTGAGACCGGAGACCTGGTGTTCAAGCCGCGGGGTGAGTGGCACACGTTCTGGAACGCTGCAGCCGAGCCGGCGCGGATCCTGGAGCTGATCAGCCCCGGCGGGCTCGAAGAGGCCTTCCGGCTGATCGACACCGCAACCGACGAGGTCGACCTCGGACCACTGGTCGAGCCCTACGGCTGCGAGGCGGACATGGCCGCCACCCTGCCGATCATGGAGAAGTACGGCCTGAGCTTCGGATGACGGTGTCTCCGGGCTCGGCAGGATCAGCGGGAGAGCACGAGCCCGCTGGTCGGAACGCCGGTGCCGGCGGTGACCAGGACGTGTTCGACGTCCTCGACCTGGTTGACCGAGGCCCCGCGCAGCTGGCGCACAGCCTCGGCTATGCCGTTCATGCCGTGGATGTAGGCCTCACCGAGCTGCCCGCCGTGCGTGTTGAGCGGGAGCCGGCCGCCGATCTCGATCGCCCCGTCGGCGATGAAGCCCGGCGCCTCGCCTCGACCGCAGAAGCCGAGCTCCTCGAGCTGCATCAGGACGTACGGCGTGAAGTGGTCGTAGAGCACCGCGGTCTGGATGTCGGCCGGTCCGAGCCCGGACTGGCGCCACAGCTCGCGACCCACCACGCCCATCTCGGGCACGCCGATGTCGTCGCGGTAGTACGACGACATCACGAACTGGTCCGCGGCGCTCCCCTGGGCGGCGGCCGTGATCACGGCCGGCCGCTGGGCGAGGTCGCGGGCCCGTTCGGCCGAGACCACCACCAGCGCGACGGCGCCGTCGCTCTCCTGGCAGCAGTCGAGCAGGTGCAGGGGCTCGGCGATCATCCGGGAGGCCTGGTGGTCCTCCAGCGTGATCGGCTTCCCGTGGAAGAAGGCGTTCGGGTTCGTCGCCGCGTGCCGGCGGTCGGCGACGGCGACCCGGCCGAAGTCCTCCGACGTGGCGGCGTACTCGTGCATGTAGCGGCGGGCCTGCATGGCAACCGTGGCGGCGGGAGTCGTCAGGCCCTGCGGGTAGCTCCAGGCGTTGTCGAGCCCGTTGGTGTTGACCTGGGCGCTCGCGGCGACCGAGACCTGCCCGAAGCGCATCCCGGACCGCTCGTTGAAGCCGCGGTAGCAGACCACGACGTCCGCGACGCCGGTCGCGACCGCCATCGCCGCCTGCTGGACCGTGCCGCAGGCCGCACCGCCGCCGTAGTTGATCCTGCTGAAGAACCGCAGGTCCCCCATCCCCAGCTCGCGGGCGAGCGCGATCTCGGACGACGTGTCCATGGTGAACGTGGTGAGCCCGTCGACGTCGCCGGTCGTGAGCCCGCAGTCGTCGAGCGCGGCCAGCGTCGCCTCGACGGAGAGCTGCAGCTCGGAGCGGCCGGACTCCTTGGAGAACTCGGTCGCCCCGATGCCGACGATCGCGGCGGCTCCGGAGAGGCTCATCCGTCGCTCCCCGCTCGCAGGGTCACGGTGGCGGTGACGTGGTCGCCGAGGGAGACCTTGCCGAGCACGGTGACGGTGTCGCCGTCGCGGGTGCCGGAGAAGACCAGCTCGTCGTAGGGGTACGCCGGGGCGCCGAGCCGCAGCGAGATCCCGGCCAGGTCAACCTGGCCCAGGGCGTCGGTCACGTAGCGCTGCACGAGCCCGGTCGTCGTCAGGATGTTGAGGAAGATGTCCTTCGACCCGTAGGACTGGGCGAGGTCCCGGTCGTGGTGGACGTCCTGGAAGTCACGGGTCGCGATGGCCGTGCTGACCACCAGCGTCGGGGTGATCGGCAGGCGCCACTCGGGCAGGTCCGTCGTCATGCCCGCTCCTTCCGGAATACGGGCAGGGTCAGGTCGTCGTCCACGCGCTGGAAGTCCACGGTCACCGGCATGCCGATGTCGAGGTCCTCGGGCTCGCATCCGACGACCTCGGCCAGCAGGCGCGTGCCCTCCGCGAGCTCGACGAGCGCGATGAGCACCGGCAGCTCACGGCCGGGGATCGGCGGGTGCCGGTGGACGACGTACGAGTAGACGGTGCCGCGCCCGGAGGCCACCACGTGGCGGCGATCGAGGGCGTGGCACTCGGGGCACGACGGCCCCGGTGGGTGCCGCAGCGCGCCACAGGCACCGCACTGCTGGATACGGAGCTCGCCGGCGGCGGTCCCCTCCCAGAAGTACGACGTGTCGCGGTTGACCTGGGGTCGCAGCACGCTCATCCGCGCTCCTTCGGGACGAACTTCAGGACGCGGAACAGCATGCTGGCGACCTCGTCGTCGTGCCCGTCAGGGTGGGCCACGCGCCACACGTTGCGGGTGGTGACGAAGTAGCCCTCGCCGACGCCGGTCTGCTTCGGGCCGACCACGGACTCCAGGCGGGTCGTGACGGTGACCTCCTCGCCGACCTTGAGCGTGCGGGCGTACTCCTGCTCGCAGTTGGTGCCGAGGACGCCGGTGAAGCCCTCCTCGCTGAGAAGCTCGATCATCGCGTGCAGCGGGTCGTCCGGGGACCGGGTCGGGTGCAGGCCACCCATCGTCCAGACCTGGGCCATCGCCGGGGGCGCCTCGCCCTGCGACCAGCGCGGGTCGACGTCACCGATCGCCTCGACCCAGTTGTTGATCATCGGCTGGTTGACCGGGTCACGACCGGAGCGCAGGTTGGTCTCTCCCTGGCCCTTGATCCGCTCGGCGGCGGCCATGATCCGCTCGTGCGTGCTCCCTGGGGCAGTCATCGCGGCACCCTCGGCAGGTCCAGGCCGAACATCGCGATCAGCTCGCGCTGCACCTCGTTGACCCCGCCGCCGAAGGTCAGCACGAGGTTGCGCTTCGCCTGGGCGTCGAGGTAGCTCATCAGGTCGCCGGTCGCCTGGTCGGCCGGGTCGCCGTACCGGTGCACGACCTCGGCCAGCAACCGGCCGAGCCGTTGCGCCTGGTCGCTCGCGAAGACCTTCGACGCCGATGCGTCGGCGACCGGGATCGCTCCCTGCTCGGCCGCCCGGGCGACCTCCCAGTTGAGCAGCTCGTTGACCCGGAACGCCGCCGTCACCTCGGCCACGGCCGCGCGTACGTCGGGCTCGTCCTGCACGCCCGCCGTGGTCGCCCAGTCGACGACCCGGTCGCGCAGCCCCTCGAGCCGGCCGGCGGGTCCCAGCATCACCCGCTCGTGGTTGAGCTGGGTGGTGATGAGCTTCCAGCCCTGGTTCTCCTCGCCGACCAGCATGTCGACGGGGACCCGGACGTCGTTGAAGTACGTCGCGTTGACGTGGTGCGAGCCGTCGGCGGTGATGATCGGCGTCCACGAATAGCCAGGATCGGTGGTGTCGACGATCAGGATCGAGATGCCCTGGTGCTTGGGGGCGTCGGGGTCGGTGCGCACGGCCAGCCAGAGGTAGTCGGCCTGGTGACCCCCGGTGGTCCACATCTTCTGCCCGTTGACGACGTAGCAGTCCGTGCCGGGGTCGTAGCGGGCCGAGGTCCGCAGCGACGCGAGGTCGGTGCCCGCGTCGGGCTCGCTGTAGCCGATCGCGAAGTGCACGTCGCCCTCGAGGATCCGCTTCAGGAACAGGTCCTTCTGCTTCTCGGTGCCGTAGCGGATCAGCGTCGGTCCGACGGTCTGCAGCGTGACAGCGGGCAGGTGCACGTCGGCCCGCTGCGCCTCGTTGGCGAAGATCGTCTGCTCGATCTCGCCGAGCCCGTGGCCGCCGTACTCCTGCGGCCAGCCGACGCCCATCCAGCCGTCGGAGCCCATCTGCTTGATCGTCTTCTGGTACGTCGGGCCGTGCCGGTCGCGCATCATGTCGAGGTGCTCGTCGTCGCTGGACAGCCCGGTGAAGTAGTCGCGCAGCTCGGTCTTGAGCGCCCGCTGCTCGGCGGTCAGCTCGAGGTTCTTCGCGTCCGCCGACTCGACGACCACGGCACCGCGGGTGAGGCCGGGACCCCCGAGCGCATGGGTGATGTCGGTGACCCACGAGAAGTAGTGGTGCAGCGGGTAGGTCTCGTCGACCCCCACGCCGCCGTGCAGGTGCTGGCAGGTGTGCAGGGCGGGCAGGCCCTCCGCGCACAGCCAGTACGCCGCCACCGAGATGTCGTCCCGGGCGTCGAGCCCCTTCGCGATCCGCCAGGCGGCGTTGTCGGCGGCCAGCGTGACCAGGCGCGAGGCGATGTAGACGTCGGCGACCTGCTGCGCCACTGCCTGGAACTTCGCCAGCGCCCGGCCGAACTGCGTGCGGCCCTTCACGTACGCCGCCGTGAGGTCACGGGCACCCGCGACGACTCCGGCGCCGGTCACGCACAGGCCGGCGATGGCGAGGTCCCGCAGGAGCCTGCCGGCGTCGTCACCGGGGAGGAGCTCCGCGTGGGCGCCGTCGAGGACGACGGTGTGCTGGGTGAGCCCGGCCGACGACGGCGACGGCACCAGCGTCACGCCCTTCGCGGTGGGGTCGACCAGGGCGACGACGACCCGGTCCCCGTCGAACGCGGGGACCAGCAGCGCGGCCGCCTGGTCGGCGTACGTCACCCCGATCTTGCGCCCGGTCACCCCGCCGTGGGAGTACGTCGTGGTCGGCCGTTCGGGAATGCCGGCGCCGGGCTCCCGGAGGGCAGGTGTCAGCACGACGTCCCCGGTCGCCACGCCCGGCAGGAGCCTCGCCTGCTGTTCGTCGCTGCCGGCCGCGGCGAGGGTCAGCGCCCCGCAGCAGAGCGTCTCCCACACCGGCAGGTGCGCGACGCGGGCACCGGTCTCGCGGAGCAGCTCGGAGACCTCGCCGAGGCCGAGGCCCTCGCCGCCGTACGCCTCGGGCACGGCCAGCGACAACACCCCCGAGGCGGCGAGCGCCGCCCAGTCGGCATCGCGGTCGAGCGCCTCCCGAATCACCGAGCGCACGGCCTCCTGCTCCTCGGAATGGGTGGCGCCGGCAGTGTCCTGGCTCACGTGCTGCCTCCGTTTCGCGTCGGCGTAGATGGGTAAACTGCAACCTGTTCTAGTCTAGCCGAGAGGACTCCTCGTGTCCCTGCCGTCGCCCTTGGCGCTCGTCCGCAGGTCCGTCTACATCCCGTGGGCGGCGATCCCCGAGGGTCGCATGGTGGAGCTCCCGGGCCGCGGCTCGACGTACGTCACCGACACGCCCGGGCCGCGCCCCGACTCCCCCACCGTGCTGCTCCTCCACGCGCTCGGGACGACCGGCCTGCTCACGTGGTATGCCGCGATCCGGCCGCTGGCCGAGCGCTACCGGGTGCTCACCATGGACCAGCGCTGGCACGGCAGGGGCATCCAGTCCGAGGAGTTTTCGCTCCAGGACTGCGCCGACGACGCCGCCGCGCTGCTCGACGTCCTCGAGATCGACGAGGCCATCATCGCGGGCTTCTCGATGGGCTCCATCGTCGCCCAGCGGCTGTGGCGCCAGCACCCGGACCGGGTGGCGGGCCTCGTGCTCTGCGCGACCACCGACCGGTTCCGGATGACCATGTCGGAACAGCTCTTCCACCAGAGCATGGAGCTGGCAATGCACGGAGCACGCGGCATCTCCCGGTCACGGACGGCCGTGCGCGCTGCCCGGGCCGCCCTCTCGGCCGCCGGCGCCGTGGCGCAGACGCCGACCGACATTCACGAGTGGGCGCTCGCCGAGTTCCGGAGCACGAGTCCCTGGGCCGTCGGTCAGGCCGTCGCCGCCCTGGGCCGGCACCACTCCCGACCCTGGCTGGCGAAGATCGACGTCCCGACGGCCGTCGTGATCACCTGCAACGACAAGGTGATCCCAGCCAGCCGCCAGCTCGCGCTGGCCCGCAAGATCCGCGGCGCCACGCTCCACGACATCGACGCCGGGCACGCCTGCTGCGTGCTGGAGGCCGAGACGTTCGTGCCGGCGATGGTAGAGGCCACCGCCACCGTGCACGCCCGTCGTCGCGACTTCAGCCGCGACTGACGGGCTACGACGAGACCGACGCCTTCTTCGCGGGAGCCTTCTTCGCGGGAGCCTTCTTCGTCGCCGTCTTCTTCGCCGAGCTCTTCCTGGTCGCGGCCTTCTTCGGCGCCGCCTTCCTGGCAGTGGTCTTCTTCGTCGCCGCCTGCTTCACGGCAGCCTTGGCCGGGGCGGCCTGCTTGGCCTCGGCCTTCGGGGCGGCCCGCTTGGGCGGCGCCTTCTTGGCCGGCGCCTTGGCCGCGGGCTCGCGGGTGCTCGGGGCGCTCCGGATGGAGGTGACGTTGTCGCTGGCGGAGACGGCCGCCTTCAGCGCCGCGAGCTCCTGCGGGAACCGCTGGACGAGGTCGTCGACGTCGGGCATCGACTCCTTGCAGGCGATGATCCCGACGTGGACCTGGCCGTCGTTCGACATCACGGTGATGTTGACGCCGGAGCCGTGGAAGACCGGGCCGAGCGGGTAGAGCGCCTCGATCCGGGCGCCGCCGAAGTAGAGCGGCACCGGCGGGCCGGGCACGTTGGAGATCACCAGGTTGTGGACGACCGGGTGCTTCTCCGCGAGGCGGAGGCCGGCGTACGCGCGGACGGCGAGCCCGAACGTGCGCGGGGCGGCGAACTCCGCCCAGTCCTGGAGCGAGTCGGCACTGATCGCGCTGTGGTGGTCCTTGGCGTTGCGGTTGGCCTCGGACAGGTCCTGGAGCCGCTCGAGCGGGTCCTCGACGTCGGTGCCGAGCTTGGCGAACAGCGCCGAGACCTTGTTGGCTCCCTGGGAACGCTTCGACTCCTCGCGCACCGACACCGGGACGGTCGCGAGCAGCGAGCTCGAGGGCAGCTCGCCCCGGGCGTCCAGGTAGGAGCGCAGGGCGCCGCCGGACACGGCCAGGACGACGTCGTTGACGGTCGTGCCGGTGGCCTTCTTGATCGCCTTGATGTCCTCCAGGCTCATGTCGGCGAGCGCGATCGCACGGTGACCGGTGATCGTGCCGTTGAAGGACGTGCGCGGCGCGGAGAACGGCGCCGCCATGGCCGTGCCCTCGCGGGCGCGGCCGACGGTCTTGGTCAGCAGCTCGACGGACGGCGCCATCAGCCGGGCCGCCGTCAGCGGTCGCGTGAAGGTGGTGAGCACGGCGCGACCGAGAAGCTCCAGCTCGCGGGGGTCGCGGCCGAAGGTGCCCTTGCCGCCGAGCGCCAGCGGCGGCTGGTCGGCCTCGAGGCTGCACAGGTGCGAGATCAGGTTGGAGCCGGAGACCCCGTCGACGGTGGCGTGGTGCATCTTGGAGAAGACGGCGATCTTGTCGCCCTCGTAGCCCTCGATGACCCACATCTCCCAGAGCGGGCGGGACCGGTCGAGGGGCTGGCCGGCGAGGTGGCCGCAGAGCTCGACCAGCTCGGCGTACCCACCGGGCTGCGGCAGCGCCAGGCGGTGGACGTGCCGGTCGATGTCGAAGTGCTGGTCCTTGACCCAGATCGGGTGGTCCAGCTTGAGCGGGACCTTGCGCAGCTTGCGGGTGAACTCGGCGACGTCGCCGACCCGGCTGTTGATCAGCGCCTTCATGGTCGCGAAGGAGTAGCCGTCGGGCATCGTGCTCGGGTCGAGCACGATCACGCCGCACACGTGCAGCAGCTGCTCGGGCGTCTCCAGGTAGAGGAAGCTCGCGTCGAGGCCTGACAGTCGGTCCATGGGCACATCCTAGGGTCACGAACTGGAACGTGTTCTGATTCACACAACGAGTGGCCTCGTCGGCGGGACACGGGTGATCCCCATCTCAGCCTCCGGAACCGCACGTCACCGGAGCTAGCATCCACCTCGTGCCCTTCCTGCGTCGACAGCTCGTCACCACCGCCCTGGTCACGAACGCCCTCCGCCCCCCGCCGGGCTTCCGCGCGGGCATCCCGGTGTTCGCCGCCGGCTGGCTCACCAGCGAGCTCGCACCGCACCTGCTGGCGCTCACCGCCACCGACGCCGTCGTCCACGCGCGGGGCAAGCGGTTCGACAAGCGCGGCCTCGCCGTGGCCGCCGTCAACGCGGCCGGGCTGGCCTACCTCGTGCTCGGTGCCCGCAAGGTGCAGGAGCAGGTCGAGGAGGCGCTCACGGAGGCGCTGGGAATCGACTACGTCGAGCAGCTCGACGAGAAGCCCACGCCCACAGACCTCGCCGTCCCGTGGCGCCAGGTCGCGACACCGTTCCGCTTCCGCAGCACCGGCGTGACCGTCGAGAAGAACATCGCGTTCTCCGACGCCGGCCGCCGCGGCATGCTCGACATCTACCGTCCCGAGGGCGACATCACCAACGCACCGGTGCTGCTCCAGGTCCACGGCGGCGGCTGGACGATCGGCAACAAGGACCAGCAGGGCCTTCCGCTCATGCACCACATGGCCGCGAAGGGCTGGGTGTGCGTGGCAATCAACTACCGGCTCGCTCCGCGCAACCCGTTCCCCGCCCACGTCATCGACGTCAAGAAGGGCATCGCCTGGATCCGCGAGCACATCACGGAGTACGGCGGGAACCCCGACTACATCGCCATCACCGGCGGGTCCGCCGGCGGGCACCTCACCGCACTGGCTGCCCTGACGGCGAACGATCCGGCCTACCAGCCCGGCTTCGAGGACGCGGAGACCAGCGTCCAGGCCGCGATCCCGCACTACGGCGTCTACGACTTCGCGGGTGCCACCGGCCTCCGCAGCGCCGAGCTGATGCGCGACACCTTCCTCGGTCCGCGGATCCTCAAGAAGCGGTTCCGGGACGAGCCCGACGAGTTCGAGGCCGGCTCCCCCATCCTCCGGATCACCGCCGACGCCCCCGACTTCTTCGTCATGCACGGCGCCCACGACTCACTGGTCTCGGTGAAGCAGGCGCGGATGTTCGTGGACAAGCTGCGGGCGACCTCGCAGCGCTCGGTGGTGTACGCCGAGCTGCCGGGCGCCCAGCACGCGTACGACGTCTTCCACTCGATCCGGTCCGGCCACGTGGTGCGGGCCATCGACCGCTACCTGCACTGGCACTGGAACACCTGGCGCGCCGCCCAGGGCGAGAGCGCCGACTCCCAGCCCGCCGCCCGGGCCTGAGCCCGGCCAGCTAGCGGGGCAGGCCGAGGATCCGCTCGGCGGCGACGTTGCGGAGGATCTGCGTCGTGCCCCCGGCGATCGACAGGCACCGAGTCATCAGCATCTCGTGGACGTCGCGGTCGACGTCCTCCCCGCCGAGCAGCACGCTGTCGCCGAGGAGCTCGACGACCAGCTCGGAGGAGTCCTGACGGCTGCGGACGCCGAGCAGCTTGGCCACGCTCGACTCCGCACCCGGCCCCTGGCCGGCCAGCGACCTGAGCGTGGAACGGACCCCCAGGAGGGTGCACACGCCGGCCAGCGCGACAGCGCGTCCGACCCGCACCTGCTCGACCGGGGTGGCCTCGGCCGCGAGCTCCACGGCCCGCTCGGTGCTGAGGCCCAGCTTGCTGCCCGCCATCGCCACCCGCTCGTTGGCGAGCGTGGTCCGGGCCAGCTTCCAACCGTCGCCGGGCTCGCCGACCAGCGCGTCGTCCGGCACGAACACGTCGTCGAGGAACACCTCGTTGAACATCGCGTCGCCGGTCAGCTCGCGCAGCGGGCGCACGTCGATCCCGTCGGCCTTCATGTCCACGAGGAAGTAGCTGATGCCCTTGTGCTGCGGTGCGTCCGGGTCGGTCCGGGCCAGGCAGATCGCGATGTCGGTCTCGTGCGCGAGCGAGGTCCACACCTTCTGGCCGGTGAGCCGCCAGCCACGCTCCACCCGCACCGCCCGGGTGCGCAGCGACGCGAGGTCCGATCCGGCGCCCGGCTCGCTGAAGAGCTGGCACCAGCTGAGGTCTCCCAGCAGCGTGGGCCGGACGTAGCGCTCCCGCTGCTCGTCGCTGCCGTGCGCCAGGATGGTCGGGGCCGCCCAGCCCCCGATCTTGAGGTCCGGGCGCTCCACCCCGGCCGCGGCGAGCTCCTGGTCGACCACCAGCTGGGTGACCGGGTCGGCGGCCAGGCCGTACGGTTCCGGCCAGTGGGGCGTGAGGTAGCCGGCGTCCACGAGGGCGGCCCGCTGGTCGGCGGGCGGGAGGTCCGCGATCGCAGCGACCTGCCGTCGTACGTCGTCCCGGACGGCGTCGTCGCGCCCCCCCAGGTCGACCTCGACCCGGCGCCGGGTTCCGGAAGCGGCCCGTCCGGCCAGGGCCGCGGCGAACCCGTCGCTCCCTCCGAGCAGGCTGCGCAGCGCGGTCGCCCGGCGCAGGTAGAAGTGGGCCTCATGCTCGAACGTGAATCCGATCCCGCCCAGCACCTGGATGCAGGCCTGGGCGTTGCGGACCGCACCGTCGAGGGCGAGGGTGCCCGCGACGTCAGCGGCCCAGGCCCACTGCTCGTCGTCGGCCCCGTCGGTCCCGCTGCGGGCGACGACCGCCGCGTCCCACGCCGCTGCGGTCACGGTCTCGGCGGTCTCGAGCATCTCGGCGCAGAGGTGCTTGATCGCCTGGAAGGAGCCGATCGGGTGTCCGAACTGCTCCCGGACACCGGCGTACTCCACGGCGGTCGCCAGGCACCAGCGGGCGACTCCCGCAGCCTCGGCGGCAGCCAGGGTCACCGCCATCCGGCGGACCAGCGCTGTGCTGAGTCCCTCGACCGGCACCGCATCGGTCAGGGAGACGTCGGACAGGCTCCCGAAGCGGCGGGTGAGGTCGGGGCCCAGCGCGGAGGTCAGAGTGACCGCGTCGCGCGCGACGACGTACCAGGTGTCACGGTTCGCCAGCAGGACGTGGGTCGCGGAGGGGGAGTCCCAGACGACGCCACCCAGGGCGACCCCGACGACGGCGGCCCCGTCGGCCAGGTCGGGTGCCACCGACGACCCGCCCAACAGGGCAGAAGCGACGGCCGGACCGAGCAGCGGACCGGGGACGAGCACGTGGGCGCAGGCCTCGAGAGCCACGGCCACGTCGAGGACGCTGCCGCCGCCGCCACCCGTGGACTCCGGCAGCGCGATCGTGGCCACGCCCATCTCGCCCACGGCCTTCCAGACCTCGGGGAAGGCGGCGTCGGGGTCGGTCTCCGCGGCGCGGACGGCGTCCAGCCCGGCCAGGCCCTGCGACCACTTGCGCAGGCTGGCGGCCAGCTCGACGTGCTCGTCGGAGATGCCGATCGACATATCGAGTCCTCCAGCCTTCGGTGGTGTCGAAACTAGAACGTGTTCCATATCCTAGAGTCTCGCCCGTGCCCGACACCACCATGCCCCCCGACCTGCTCCGGCACGCGCTGGACGCCCAGGGCTTCATGCCCGACGACGAGGGGCTGCTGCTGCACCGGGTGGCGCGAGCGCGGCTCCCCCACGGCCCCGCGCTCGAGGTGGGCACCTACTGCGGCAAGTCGGCCATCTACCTGGGCGCCGCGGCCCGCGAGGTCGGCGGCACCGTCTTCACCGTCGACCACCACCGCGGGTCCGAGGAGAACCAGGCGGGCTGGGAGCACCACGACCCCGCCCTCGTCGACGAGGAGTTCGGGCTGATGGACACGCTGCCCGTCTTCCGGCGCACCCTGGCCCGCGCCGGGCTCGAGGACCAGGTGGTCGCGGTGGTCGGCCGCTCGACGACCGTCTCCGCCCATTGGCGGACCCCCCTGTCGATGCTGTTCATCGACGGCGGCCACGCGGAGGTGCACGCCCAGAACGACTACGCCGGGTGGGCGCCGTGGCTCATGGCCGACGGGCTGCTCGTCATCCACGACGTGTTCCCGGACCCTGCCGACGGCGGCCGTCCGCCGTACGACGTCTATCTGCGCGCGCTCGACGGCGGCGCCTTCACCGAGGTCGACGCCCTCGGCTCGATGCGGGTGCTACGACGTACGAGCGGCGATGCCGGGCACGCTGCCGGCTGACGCCGGGCAGCCGCACTCCAGCGAGAACGCGTCGAACGGCGCCGGCAGACTCGCGCCGCGCATGATGTCGGAGCCCGGGGTGGCGTGCCCCAGTGCGTCGGCGGCCAGGATCACGGCAGCCGCGGTGTACGTCGTGTGCTCGACCGGCCAGTTGACCTGGTCGGGGTAGACGTAGCCGGTCCAGTAGCGGCCCTCGGTGTCGCGCAGGTGCTGCATGTCGGCGAAGAGCCGCAGCGCGCGGTCCCGGTCACCGACGGCGTCCAGGGCCATCACCAGCTCGCAGGTCTCGGCCCCGGTCACCCACGGGTTGGTGTCGACGCACTTGATGCCGAGACCGGGCACGACGAACTCGTCCCAGCGGGAGTCCAGCTGGCGTCGGCCCGCCTCGCCCCGCACGGCGCCTCCGAGGACGGGGTAGTACCAGTCCATCGAGAAGGTGGACTTGTCGAGGAACAGGTCGCGGTGCTCGCGCAGCGCGTGGCCGAGCCGGCCACCGGCCAGCTCCCACTCCGGCTGCGGGTCCTCGACCAGCTCCGAGAGGGCCACACCGGCGCGCAGGGACTGGTAGATGCTGGAGGAGCCGGCGAGCAGCGCCTCGTCGTTGACCCGGCCGGGACGACCGTCGGCCCACTCCTGCGACCAGGCGACACCGCCCCACGGCAGCTGCAGGGAGACCACCCAGTCGAGGGCGCGGCGCACGGCCGGCCAGTGCCTGGCCACAAAGTCGAAGTCCCGGCGGACCAGCCAGTTGTGCCACACACCCACGGCGAGGTACGCCGACATGTTGGTCTCGCCGCTGTGGTCCTCGACCACGCCCCCGACGATCTTCATCGGCCACGAGCCGTCGGCACGCTGGGTGTCGAGGCACCACGCGAACGCCCGGTCGGACGCCTCCTGCTGGCCACCGACGAGCAGCGCCATCGCCGACTCGACGTGGTTCCAGACGTCGGTGTGCTCCCCGACGGTCCACGGGACGGCACCGTCGGGCTCCTGCATCGCAGCGATCGACGCCGCGGTCTCCTCGACCTGCGGGGCGCTCAGGACGCCGTCGACGTACGGGATGTCAGGCTGCATCAGGCTTTGTGAAGTAGAGGACCATGCTCTTGCCGATCATCGGGTCGAGCACGCGGGCCGCGACCTGGAGCGTCTTGGGCTGCTTCATGATCTCCCAGACCAGGAGCTTGTGGTACGCCCTGGCCAGCGGGTGCTCGTCGTTCTTCACGCCGACCGCGCACTTGATCCACCAGTACGGCGAGTGCAGGCCGTGGGCGTAGCCCTTGCCCTGGAAGTCCAGCCCCGCGTTGGCGAGCTTGGAGATGAGCTCCTTGTCCGTGTAGATCCGGATGTGGCCGCCGGGAGTGTTGTGGTACTCCTCGGACAGCTTCCAGTTCACGATCTCGGGGAACCAGCGCGGCACGGAGACGGCAATGCTGCCGCCGGGGCGGAGCACCCGCACGAGCTCGTCGATCGCCTGGATGTCGGCCGGGATGTGCTCGAGGATCTCGGCGGCGACGATCCGGTCGAACTCGCCGTCCGCGAACGGCAGCGAGAGGGCGTCGCCCTCCTTGATGTCGGCGTCGGCGCCCGCCGGCACCTCGCCGGCCTCGCGCATGGCCGCGAACAGCTCACCGACACCGGCCAGCTCGTCGGCGTCCTGGTCGAAGGCGATCACGTCGGCGCCCCGGCGGTACATCTCGAAGGCGTGGCGTCCAGCGCCACAACCCATGTCGAGGACCCGCTCACCGGGCTTGAGGCCCAGTCGGTCGAAGTCAACGGTCAGCATCGGCGGTCCTTCCGTCGGTGGTGTCGGCCCGGTAGTCGTCGATGACCTCCGCGTAGGCCCGGGCGGTGGTGGCGGCGACGGCGCGCCACGTGAACATCTCCTCGACCCGCTTGCGGCCGGCGGCACCCATCCGGGCCCGGCGGTCCTCGTCGTCGAGCATCAGGGCGAGCGCCCGCTCGAACTCACCCACGTCGCCGGGGGTGACCAGGTCGGCGCACAGCCCGTCGGGCCCGACGACCTCGGGGATCGCGCCCGCGCGGGAGACGACCAGCGGCGTGGCGCAGGCCATCAGCTCGGCGGTCGGGAGGCTGAAGCCCTCGTAGAGGGACGGGACGCAGGCGACCTCGGCGGACCCCATCAGCTCCACCAGCTCGGCCTCGCTGACGCCGTTGACGAACCGGACGGAGTCCTGGATCGCGAGCCGCTCGACCAGCTGCTCGGTGCGACCGCCGGGTGCCGGCTTGGTCACGAGGACCAGCTCGAGGTCACGCTCGGTGCGCAGCTTGGCGAACGCCTCGAGGAGCGTGGCAATGCCCTTCATGGGGGCGTCCGCGCTGGCCATGGCCAGGATCCGGCCCTTGACCCGTGGGGTCGTGGGCGGACGGAAACCGTCGTCGACGCCCAGCAGGATGACCTGCATCCGGGCCGGGTCGACGCCGAAGTCCTTGGCGATGTCGCGGCGCGACGTCTCGGACGGGGTGAGGATCTTGCGGGCGCGGCGGGCGACCTTGCCCTGCATCCGCAGGAAGCCGTACCAGCGGCGGAGCGTGAGCTTGCGGCGCCACGTCGTGGCGTCGGCCAGGTCGATCCGGCGGTCGAAGGTGATCGGGTGGTGCAGTGTCGTGATCAGCGGGAGCCCGAGCTTCTCGATGTCGAGCATGCCGTAGCCGAGGACCTGGTTGTCGTGGACGACGTCGAAGTCGTCGACCCGGCCGGCCAGGAGCTTGGCGACCCGCTTGCTGAAGGTCTTGGGCTCCGGGAAGCCGGCCGTGCACATGGTGGCGAACTCCTCCACGTCCACGAGGTCGCGGAACTCCCGCAGCTTCGGGACCCGGAACGGGTCGGGCTCGCGGTAGAGGTCGAGGCTGGGGACCTTGGTCAGGGTGACGCCCTCGTCGAGCTCCGGGTAGGGCTGCCCGGAGAAGACCTCGACCGTGTGGCCGAGTCGGACGAGCTCGCGGCTGAGGTGCCGGATGTAAATACCCTGGCCACCGCAGTGGGGTTTGCTGCGGTAGGACAGCAGTGCAACACGCATCGCCGCGACCTCTCTGTTTTGCATCCGGACACTTGCCGGAAGCAGTGACACGCCGGGCCGGACGAAGTGGAACGTGTTCCTATTATGTCCCACCGCTTGATAGCCTAGTCAGCGATATCAACGGCGCTCTCGGGGGACCTGTTCCGGTCGCGAGTTGTCGTGTGGATCACACCACCCTGCACCGACGGAGGATCCGTGACCAACGCCAACTCCCTGACCGTCGAGGAACTCGGGTCCGCGGCTCAGCGCGAGCGCCGCAAGCGCATCCTCGACGCGACCATCGCCCTCGCCTCCAAGGGCGGCTTCGACGCCGTCCAGATGCGGGCCGTCGCCGAGCAGGCCGACGTCGCCCTCGGCACCCTCTACCGCTACTTCCCCTCCAAGATCCACCTGCTCGTCTCGGCCCTGGGGCGCGAGTTCGAGGTGGCGGAGGCGACCAGCCGCGACCGGCCGATCCCGGGCGACACCCCCCACGAGCGGGTGATGTCGATCCTCAACCGCACGACCCACGGCCTCCAGCGCGACCCGCACCTCACCGAGGCGCTGACCCGCGCGTTCATGTTCGCCGACGCGTCCGTGCAGTCCGAGATCCACACCGTGGGCATGCTGCTCACCTCGATGCTGACGCGCGCCATGCACCCCGGCAAGACAGACCTCACCGACGAGGACGTCGCCATCGCCCGGGTGATCGGCGACGTGTGGCTCTCCGCGCTCGTCGGCTGGGTCACCGGACGCACCACCGCCGACGACGTCACCCAGCAGATGGACGTCGCCGTCCGACTGCTGTTGCGCTGAACCTTCCCCGCTGGTTCAGGTGCGAGGGCGCCCCTGGCGGGTTCGGTGGTGGGACCTTGACGGTTGACCGACATGTCGCCGCTCGATCACGACGGCTGGTTCCGGCGTAGCGTGCCCTCATGAGGCACTGGGGGACGACTGGTGTACTGCTGTACGGCCTGCTGGTGGTCGGCTGCGGAGAGGCGACATCGCAGGAGACCGAGCCTGCAGCAACCGCAGCGTGGGTCACCTACCACGAGGGTATGCCGGTGCTGCCCGACGACTCTGTCTTCGAGGACGCCGACCAGCGCGCCCGAACCATGGCGGCGGAGTTGGTCGATTGGGAGGACGCGCACTTCGCGGGTACCTACGTCCGGGAGGAGGACTCGGTCGTCGTTCTGGTGGCGACCGACGACCGGGGTGTGGCTCTGGCGGAGGAGGCGCTGGCCGAGTTCGGGGACGCCGTGGCGATCGAGAGGACTGAGCACGACCACCGGGAGATCAACCGCCTCGCCGATCGTCTCAGAGAGGTCGTCCCCGACTTCGGGGAGGACTTTCTGATGTGGGGTGCGAGCTACACCGGAACCGGGCTTCAGGTGCAAGTGGGGGAGTTCCCCAAGGAGGACGAGCGCCCCGCCATCGAGGCGTTTGCCGAGCAGCACCGCGTACCGGTCGAGGTCTACGTGGTCGAAGGTGCCGAGGCTCCAACGCTGCAGTAGTGACGCCAAGACCCGAGGCCCAGCAGTCGTGATGGAGCCAGTGCATGGCGTACGTGACCCAGGGGCGCTCATCGCCCGCTCATCGGGCATGACCGACCAGCGGCCAGAAGCGGACGTTTCGAGCGCACTCCGCTCGCCTAGTAGCAGACCGGCATTCTTTTGCGCTCGCTCCGCGTGAAGGTGACTGTCCCAACCGGAGCGGTGAACGTGGCACGACCAGAAGAGACGACCGAAAGGTGCCCTTGCTGCACCGGGTTCGCCCAGCCCGGAGGCGGGTTGCCTCCGTCGACAAGCGGGTCAACTGCTTCCCAGACCGACCCGTCGAACTCTGCCCAGCGGATGCCGCAGTGAGTCATCAACGCGAAGGGCGTTCCCTCTTTGGAGGCCGCCACGGACGGTGTCGCCGAGCGACCAGTCAGCGCGCCGGTGGACTCCGAGTTGCTTGTGCACCCCGTAGTCGCCACAAGGATGGCCGCAGCAACTGGTGCCCGCAGTCGAGTTCTGCTCATGACCCATTGACGCACACGAACAACATCAGGTTCCACCCGACCAACACGCTCATCGACAGCAGAGGGCGTGCGGCGGTAATCCCTGGGTGCGTCTTCTCGTGTTCTGGCTCACCGCGCGGCAGGATATGTTCCTGGAACCCTGCAGAGGAGGCGCCGGCATGGGAGTCGTACACGGTTCGCAGTACTCACCGTTGGATGATGACGCCGACGATTATCGGCCGAGTTCCTCCTGGTCACTTCACGTTGACCCGGAACGCCGCACCGAACTGAGCGTCATTCGGGAGAGCATCGGTGTCGGAGATCGGATCCCGCGCCATTGGCATGACATCGACGAGATCGTTCTCTACGAACGGGGCCATGCTCGGGTCTATCTGGACGGCGCGGAGACGGACGTAGAGGGCGGCGCGACGGTATTCATTCCCGCGGGAGCCATCCACGGGACCGTGAACATCGGCGAGGAGCCGGTCGAAATCCGCGCTGTCTATCCCGCGACGGTCGTTCGGATGGATCTGGTCGAGCGCAATCCCATGCCAGGAACCGAGGACCGGCCGCCTCATGCATCGGTCTATGACATGGCCACGGGCACCTTCACGGTGCTCCACGAGACCCAGCGGCCACCGAGCCCGCGCTGAGTCGGGCAGACCCAAGACCCCGTCGGTATCTTGCACGCACGCTCACCGGCAGATCGGTAGGGGGCGCCGGAGGTGGTGAGGGGTTAGGTTCGATAGATGAAGAACGAACAGTTGGTCCGGGACTTCTGGCGTCGGGTGTGGAGCGAGGGCGACGTCGCGTTTGCTCACGAGTTCTTCGCACCGAACTATCGCGAGAACGACCGCGAACGGACCCCGGATGGCCACGCCCAGGGCGCAACGGCGTGCAGGCAGTACTTCCCGGACTTCCAGACTGAGATCGTCGGGCTGATGGACTTCGGCGACGTCGTGGTGGGCCGGGTGGTCTTCCGTGGGACGTACGCCGGTGGCTGGGCGGGCGTGGACAGCGCAGGCGCGACCACCGAGGTGAGCGGAGTCGACGTTTTCCAGTTCAAGGACGGGTTGGTCTTCGAGCACTGGCACGAGGCCGATCACGAGCTGATGTGGGAGCAGTTGGGTGTTCCCCTCCCGCCGGGCTAGCGAAGGATCCACACTCCACGTGGCCCGCTGACCCCATGACCGCTCAGCAAGCAGTTCCGGATGCCGCAGCGCACGCTGTCTGCGGCGAACGCGTGCACCTATTCGCCTGGTCGAACAAGTCCGCTCTCGTAGGCCAGCACGACGGCTTGGACCCGGTCTCGGAGCTGCAACTTAGTCAGGATTCGGTTGATGTGGGTCTTGACAGTGGCCTCACTGAGATAGAGCCGGCCAGCTATCTCGCTGTTCGATAGCCCTTCGGCGACCAGCTTCAGGACATCGATCTCGCGGTCCGTCAGCCTGTCGAATGTGTTCGGTAGCGTTTGTCCTGGCGGTGGACGTCGGACGAAGTCCTCGACTAGACGCCGGGTCAGAGCCGGTGCCAACTGCGTGTCACCGGCTGCGATGAGCCGAATACTTCGGGTGAGCTCCTCGGGAGGCGTTGATTTCAGGAGAAATCCGCTGGCTCCGGCCTTCATTGCGGTGTAGACGTATTCATCGCGGTCGAAGGTCGTCAGCATGATGACCCGGGTCTCGCCTGTCCGATCGTCGAGGATGTGCCGTGCCGCTTCAAGCCCATGCATAGTTGGCATGTGCACGTCGAGCAAGACGATGTCGGGTCGCACGGCCCTGACGATCCGAACTGCCTCTGAACCGTCTGCTGCCTCGCCGACGACCTCGATGTCGCCTGCTGCCTCGAGCACCAAGCTGATACCACCGCGGACGAGGTCCTCGTCGTCGACGATAACGACCGAGATGCTCATGGCTGTCCATCGATGGGGAGGTATGCGGTCACCGACCAGCCGCCGCCCTCAACCGGACCGGCTGTGAGTGATCCGCCGAAGAGGGAGGCACGCTCCTTCATGCCGATCAGCCCGTGGCCACTCCCGTGGCGAGAATGGCTGGCGCCGCGGCCATCGTCCCGGACGACGAGCGTCAGTTCGTCGGCTCCGTAGTGGATCGCAATGTCGACGTGGTTGGCGTCGGTGTGCTTCACGATGTTGGTGGTCGCTTCCTGAACGATGCGAAAGGCTGACAGCTCCAAGCCGGCAGCGAGCTGACGCTGGTCACCGTGGACGCGGTAGTCCACGACAAGTCCCGTGGCACGCAGCCCTTCGATCAGTTGGTCGATGGACGCGATCGTGTGGGGTTCCTCAGTCGTCATCGTGTCGGAGCTCCGGAGAATCCCGAGCATGCGCTGCATCTCGACGAGGGCTTGGCGGCCTTGACCCTCGGCGGTCGCGAGCAGTTCCTTTGCCTTGGCCGAATCGCGATCAATCGTTTGGCGAGCTGCTCCGGACTGCAGCACCATAAGGCTCACCCCGTGGGCGACGATGTCGTGCAGTTCGCGCGCGATCCGCGTCCGTTCCTCGGCCAGGATCTGCCGCATCCGGTCCTCGTGCTCCCGTTCGGCGATTTCGAGCTGCAACTGTGCCGTGAGTGCTCGGCGTTGGCGCGCGCGAACCAGTCGGCCAAGACCCCAGGTGCCGATGAAGATCGCGCCGTTCCCCACCTCGTCGGCGAAATTTGCGTCGCCAAGAAACGGGTAGAGGAAGACGGCAGCGAGAATCAGCACGCCACCTGTGATCGCCGGAACCAGTGGCGCATATGAGGCGACGGAGTACGTCACGACGGCCAGCGCCAGAAAGCCACCGACGACCCCCGCGTCGCCGGCGAGGGTCTGGGCGACCAGGCCGACAGTAGCCAAGACGGCTGCCCAGAATGGGAACGAGCGCCGCCAGGCAACGGCCACCGTCATCGCCATGAAGGACAGGCTCTGAACCACCCGCGGACCCTCGACGACATCGGCGAGCAAGAGCTCCACCTGGGCAAGCAACGCCAGGAGCACGGCCAACTCGGCGTCAGTGGCCATCGGCGTCCAACGGCGCCCGCCGTCAGCACTCTCCCGTCCGAGGACGGCGATGGCGAACTGTTTGAACGTGGCCCGAGCGTAGCCAGCCTCAGGCGGCAAGAACGTCAACCTTGCGATCGACCTGAAGACATCCACAGATGGACGATCCGGCCGTTTCCGATTCCTAGCATCAATGCCGACGACAACACACCGAGCATTGGAGATCCTCATGAATCACTCACTGGAATACCCCACGAGCGACCGCACTGGCTTCGTCGGCATCCTCACCTTGGTTGTGGCCGTCGGCATCCCGATCGTGGCAATCCTGACCGCCGACATGCGCGACGTCCAGGTCCAGCCTGGACTGATCGACTGGATCTTCGTTGCCGGCGTTGCCGCGGTCGCGGTCGCCACGTTCAGCGCACTTGTGCTCTGGCTGAGTCGCAAGCCGCACGCAGGAACCACTGGCGTCGGGCTCACGTTCGCGATCGTCGCGTTCCTCGCCACCCCGGTGACGTTCTGGACGATGGTGCCGGTCATCTTCGGTACCGCAGGTGCGTGGCTGGGCTATCGAGCCTTCACCCAGAACAAGATTGAAGGCCGGCCCAACAAGGTGGCCCTCACGGCGATCGCGCTGGGTGCGCTCGCGGCCCTCGCATCCGTGGCGATGTACATCGCCACGAGCTGAATCCGGGCTCTGCGGTGGGTTGGGGCAATGTTGACGCCTTGGCAACCGCGGGGCGTGTGCGCGCTCATCGCCGGCATGACCGCTCAGCAGGTCCGGTCGCCGACATGTGCCCGGGAACGATCATCGGCGACCCCCTCCGAACCCCCGAGCCTGGCGTCGGCTGTCATGACCGGGACGCTCCGGCCAGACACACCTCAACCCCCGAACGCGTGGGTGGCGGTCACACCCCCGTCGATCGCGATCTCGGCGCCGTTGACGTAGCTGCTCTCGTCGCTGGCCAGGTAGACGTACAACGGTGCGATGTCGTCCGGGTGGCCCACGCGCCGGAGCGGGATCTTCGTGGCGCCGTACTCCATGGCGGCATCGCCGCCGTGGACCCGCGTCATCGGGGTGTCGATCATGCCGGGATGCACGGAGTTGACCCGGATCCCCTTCGGCCCGAGCTCCATCGCGCCGACCTTGGTCATGCCGCGGATCGCGAACTTGGTCGCCGAGTACCCCGCGCAGGACGCCATCCCGCCGAGGCCCTCGATCGAGGAGGTGTTGACGATCGAGCCCCCGCCGTTCTTGCGCATGGTCCGGGCGACGGACTTCATGCCGAGGAAGCAGCCGAGCTGGTTGACCCGGAACAGCAGCTCGAACTCCTCCACCGGCATCCGCTCGATGTCACCGAAGCGGAGGATGCCCGCGTTGTTGACCAGCACGTTGACCGGTCCGAAGCGCTCGTTGGCCTCGTCCACCACGGCGGTCCACGATGCCTCGTCGCTGACGTCGTGGCGGCGGAAGTACGCCGCGCCCTCGCCGTGCTCCTGCTCGAGGTCCGCGGCCAGCGCCTGGCCCGGCTCCTCGGCCACGTCGGCGATGACCACCTTGGCGCCCTCGGCCACGAACGCGCGGACGATGCCGGCGCCCTGCCCCTGGGCGCCGCCGGTGACGATGGCGACCTTGTCGGTCAGACGGTTCATCTCTCTCCTACTTCACAGTGAGCTGCATGACGGCGTCGGCGGCGAAGCCGACGGCCGGGTCCCGGTCGGCGAAGTAGCCACCGAGCTGCTGGTCGAGGTCACCCAGGCTCCAGCGGGAGTCCGTTGCGTCGAACCGCTGCTCCACGACCGGGGCGGACAGCAGGGCCACCATGCCGCCGTACACCACGAAGACCTGGCCGGTGATCCTCTCGGCGGCCGGCGACGCGAGGTAGGCGACCAGCGGCGCGACGTGGTCGGCCGAGTAGGGGTCGACCTCCTCGCCGGACTCGTCCTCCCCGAACACAGTGGCGGTCATGGCGGTGCGCGCACGGGGGCAGATCGCGTTGGCGCGGACGCCGATCCGGCCCAGCCCGCGGGCCGTCGACAGCGTGAGCGCCATGATGCCGCCCTTGGCGGCGGCGTAGTTGGCCTGACCCGGCGAGCCGCCCAGGAAGGCCTCGGAGGCGGTGTTGACGACGCTGCCGTAGACGGTGCCGTCACCCTCCTTCGCCTTCGTCCGCCAGTACGACGCGGCGTTGCGCGAGAGCAGGAAGTGGCCACGCAGGTGCACCTTGAGCACCAGGTCCCACTCCTCGTCGCTGAGGTTGAACAGCATCCGGTCCCGCGTGATACCGGCGTTGTTGACGACGACGTCGAGCTGGCCGAAGCCCTCGACGGCAGCCGCCAGCATCGCGTCGGCGGTGGACCGCTCCCCCACGTCGCCCTCGACCACCGTCGCGGTCCCGCCACGGGAGCGGATCTCGTCGGCAGCCTCGTCGGCGGCACCCGGCAGGTCGTTGAGCACGACCCGGGCACCCGCGTCGGCCAGGGCGAGCGCCTCGGCCCGCCCGAGACCCGCGCCGGCCCCGGTGACGATCGCGACGCGACCGTCGAGGGAAACCTCGGTCACGGTCAGTCCTCCAGCGAGATCGCGGCACGCGGACAGGCCGCGACCGCACGGCGTACGCCCTCGATGTTCTCGTCCGTCGTCTCGTCGGTCTTGAGCTGCAGGTAGTCGTCGTCGTCCAGCTCGAACACCTCGGGGGCGAGGGCCTCGCACAGGGCGTTGGACTCGCAGAGGTCGAAGTCGACCTTGATCTTCATGGATGCCTCCTCAGGTCATCTTCGAGTGGTCCCACGTCGCGACGTGGTCGGGGTGGACGATGACGGCGATCCGCTTCTTCGCCTGGCGCTCGACCTCGGTCCGGCCGAGGTCGCCGAGCTCCTCGAAGGAGGAGGCGCCGACCATCCGGGTGGCGACCGCCGAGCCGATCGCGTAGATCCGCTCGGGGTCGCGCACGAGCTCCGCGGTGCCGTTGATCGTGGCGCCCCGGAGCTCGAAGTAGTCGGTGCCGTCCTCGACCAGGCAGCTGACCCGCGGGTCGCGCTCCAGGTTGCGGATCTTCTGGCTGCGGCCGTAGGTCCAGAACGCGACCCGGCCGTCGACCAGCACGTAGAACAGGGTGGTGAGGTGCGGCGCGCCGTCCATGCCGACGCTCGCGACCTGCACCTTGACGTTGCCGTCGAGGAAGGCGGTCAGCTCGTCGTCGGTCATCCTGACCGCGTCGCGTCCGGACATCGGCTCAGGCCTCGCTCGAGTGGCCGGGGAAGACGTGGGCCGACGGGTCGATCGCGACCGCGGCGTTGTTGACCGCGGTCGCCGCCTCACCGAAACCGACGGCGATCAGGCGCACCTTGCCGGGGTACTCGGTGATGTCACCGGCGGCGAAGACGCGCTCGAGGCTGGTCCGCATCGAGGAGTCGACGACGACGTGCCGCTTCAGCACGTCGATTCCCCACGTCTGGAGCGGGCCCAGGTCGGCGAGGAAGCCGAGCGCCGCGACGACGGCCTGGGCCTTGCGGGTGGTGGTCTCGCCGTCGACGGTGATGTCGACCTCCTCGAGCGTCGGGTCGCCCCGCAGCGCGCTGACCTCTGCCTTGGTGATGATGTCGACCGCGGAGTCCTTCACCGCGTCGACGGTCCGCTGGTGGGCGCGGAACGCGTCCCGGCGGTGGACGAGCGCGACCGAGGCCGCGACCGGCTCGAGGTGGAGCGCCCAGTCGAAGGCGCTGTCGCCGCCGCCGACGATCACCACGTCCTTGCCGGCGTATGGCGCGAAGCTGGGCACGAAGAACTCCAGGCCCCGGCCCAGCCAGCCGTCGCCGGCCGGGAGCGGCCGCGGGCTGAACTTGCCGATGCCGGCGGTGATCAGGACCGCGCCGGCCGTGATCTCGGTGCCGTCGTCGAGGCCGATGGTGACGGTGTCGCCGTCGTGGCGCAGCGTCAGCGCGGTCCGGTCGAGGAAGTACTCCGGGCTGGCCGTGCCGGCCTGCTCGACGAGCCCCTCCACGAGGTCGCGGCCCTTGACGGTCGGGAAGCCCGCCACGTCCAGGATCGCCTTCTCGGGGTACATCGCGGTGATCTGGCCACCGAGCTCGGGCAGCGAGTCGACCACCGCCACCCGGAGCCCGCGGAAGCCGGCGTAGTAAGCGGCGAAGAGGCCGGTGGGCCCCGCGCCGATGATGAGCAGGTCGGTCTCGGCGCGCGCGTTCGATGGGGGCACGACGGCGATCCTTCCCCTCAGGCGACCTGGGCTCAACTGGAACGTGTTCTAGTTTGCCAAAACCTAGTGGGCCGCGCGGGGGATGTCCAGAACCGCCGCCCCCGACGCGGGGCTACTTGGTCTCGATGTCGTCGACGAGCCAGCCGCTCTCGGTGTGGACCATCGTGACCAGGGCGCGGTACGGGGTGATCGTCGTGCCCTCGGGGCCCCGGACGACGTACTGGTCGATGAAGAGGAGCGCCCGGACCTTCACGGCGGACGCCTGGACCACGGAGGCGGCCACCACACGGACGTCCTGCTCGGTCCGCTCGGCGACGAACTCGTCCTTGACGTCCTCCGCCGTCTCGCGGAACTCGGCCGCGAACGTGTCGGTCATCATCGAGGTCGCCTCGTCGATCTGGGCGTCGAACTCCTGGTAGCCGTAGGACAGGATCTCGCTGATGCTCTGCGAGGCCGACTCCACCGCGGCGCGGTGGGCGATCTCGCCCGTCACCACAGGGCGCTCGGCGGACACCACCGGGTCGCCCTTGAACCAGACGTACCAGACCTCCGCGGCGAGGACGCCGGACATCAGCACCAGCGCCACCACCAGGGCCATGGTGGTGCGCAGGCTGGTCAGGAGGTGCGATCGGGCAGGAGGCTCGTCTGCGGGCTCCTCGGCCGGGTCGTCGTCCGGGAGTGCAGGCGACGGGGGCGGCACGTCCGGCTCGACTGCGTCGACCTCGGTCTCGCCCCCGGGTTCTGGAAACTCGGGTCGCCGACCGGCGACGCTGCGGGGGCGTCCGGTGGGGTTGCGGGAGCCGACAACGGGTCGTCGCGGCCTGCGCGGGGTGTTGGCCATCGGTCAGCTCACGAACTGCAGGTCGCGG
>JBKJUE010000004.1:0-69010 GCA_046590395.1 Nocardioides sp. | reverse complement strand
GACCCCGAAGGGGACGCGCGCGACCTCGCCCGCGTGCAGAAGTGGGTCATGTCGGTCCTGGCGGTCACCACGATCCTCCACCTCTCCGGCGGGATGGTCGTCGCGGCCGTCCTCCTCGACGACTCGCCCACGAGCTCGAAGGTGGGGCTGTGCGTCATCGCCGGGATCTTCGCCGCGATGGCCGTCGCCGCAGGACGCGCCATTCACGGTGCGCGGTTCGTCTCGCCCTGGCTGCTGCTCGGGCTCATCCCCACGGCACTCGGGCTGGCCCTCGTCCTGCTCTGAGGCCGAGGGACGAACGTCCCGTCACGCCGGCTCGGCCACCAGCCCCAGCTCGGCCACGGACGCCAGCGCCTCGTTGTGGGGCACGACGCGCACGGTGTAGCCGAACGGTCCGGAGACCTGCAGCGCGACGGCGGCGTCGAAGCGGTGACGGTTGCCGTCGTAGGACTCCCCCACCACCATCGGCGTGACCGAGGTCGCAGCGAGCTCGTCGTCGGCGCCGATCCGGCCGTGCACGACCTGGACCGACACGTCGTCTGCCGAGAGCGAGCCCAGGGCCACGAAGGCGCGGACGTTGAGGGTCGCGCCGACCTCGGCCTGGTCGCCGACGCCCTCGGAGTCGATGTGCTCGACGCGGACACCCGGCCACGCGGCGCGGATCGACTGCTTCCAGGCGGCGAGCTCGTGGGCCCCGGCGTAGTCGGAGTTGAGCGAACGAGCGGTGTGCGCCGCGGGGGCGTACAGCTCACGTACGTAGTCGCGGACCTGGCGGGTGGCGAGCACCTTCGGGCCGAGCGACTTGAGCGTGTGACGCACCATCTCCAGCCAGCGCGGCGGAACGCCTTCGTCGTTGGTCTCGTAGAAGCGCGGGACCACGTCGCCCTCGAGCAGGTCGTAGAGTGCGTTGGCCTCGAGGTCGTCACGACGGTCGGGGTCGTCGATGCCGTCGGCGGACGGGATCGCCCAGCCGTTGTTGCCGTCGTACCACTCGTCCCACCACCCGTCGAGGATCGACAGGTTGAGGCCGCCGTTGAGGGCGGCCTTCATGCCCGAGGTGCCGCAGGCCTCGTAGGGGCGCAGCGGGTTGTTGAGCCACACGTCGCAGCCGGGGTAGAGCGGCTGCGCCATCGCGATGTCGTAGTTGGGCAGGAAGACGATGCGGTGCCGGACCTCGGGGTCGTCGGCGAACTTCACGAGCTCCTGGATCAGCTTCTTGCCGCCGTCGTCGGCCGGGTGGGACTTGCCGGCGATGATCAGCTGCACCGGTCGTTCGGGGTGCAGCAGCAGGCGCTTGAGCCGCGCCTGGTCCGAGAGCATCAACGTCAGCCGCTTGTACGACGGGACTCGGCGCGCGAAGCCGATGGTGAGCACGTCGGGGTCGAGGGCGGAGTCGGTCCACGCGAGCTCTGCCGGAGCGCACCCACGCTCGGTCCAGGAGAGTGCCAGCCGGCGACGGGCGTCGTCGACGAGGCGCTGGCGCAGGACCCGCTTGGTGGCCCAGATGGCCTGGCCGGGGATCTTGTCGACTGCCGCCCAGAACGCCTCGGTGTCGTCACCATCGGGGTCGGCACCCTCGCCTGCGGCCAGGTCGAAGACCTCGCGGCCGACCCAGGAGGGGGCGTGCACGCCGTTGGTGATCGACGTGATCGGCACCTCGGCCTCGTCGAAGGCGGGCCAGAGACCGTTGAACATGCCGCGGCTGACGTGGCCGTGGAGCTGGGAGACGCCGTTGGCGCGCTGGGAGAGGCGGAACCCCATGACGGCCATGTTGAACACGGCCGGGTCGCCGCCGTCGTAGTCCTCGCTGCCGAGCGCCAGGATCCGCTCCACGGGCACACCGGGAGTCGCGCCACCGATGCCGAAGTACTGCTCGACGAGCTCGCGCGGGAAGCGGTCGATGCCGGCGGGCACGGGCGTGTGGGTGGTGAACACGGTGGAGGCCCGGCTCACCTCGAGCGCGGTGTCGAAGTCGAGGCCGGGTCCGTTGCCGGCGACGGTGAGCTCGCGGATCCGCTCGAGGCCGAGGAAGCCGGCGTGGCCCTCGTTGGTGTGGAACACCTCGGGCTCGGGGGCTCCGGTGATCCGGGCGTAGGCGCGCAGGGCGCGAACGCCCCCGACGCCGAGCAGGAGCTCTTGGCGCAGCCGGTGCTCGCTGTTGCCGCCGTAGAGCCGGTCGGTGACCTGGCGCAGGTGGTCGGGGTTCTCCTCCACGTCGGAGTCGAGCAGGAGGAGCGGCACGCGGCCGACGCTGGCGACCCAGATCCGGGCGACGAGCTCGGCGCCGCCGGGCAGGGTGATCGAGACGACGGCGCGGGAGCCGTCCTCCTCCTTGAGCAGCGACAGCGGCAGCTCGTCGGGGTCGAGGACCGGGTAGGTCTCCTGCTGCCAGCCCTCACGCGAGAGCGACTGCCGGAAGTAGCCGTGCCGGTAGAGCAGCCCGACGCCCTGCAGGGGGACGCCGAGGTCGCTCGCGGCCTTGAGGTGGTCGCCGGCCAGGATGCCGAGCCCGCCGGAGTACTGCGGGAGGACCGCTGTGATGCCGAACTCCGGCGAGAAGTAGGCGATCGCGCGGGGCGCGTCCGCACCGGCCTTGCGGGCGTACCAGCGCTCGCCCGTCAGGTAGCGCTCGAGGTCCTCGCGCGCGGCGCGGAGCATCTCCAGGAAGGTCGCGTCCTGGCTCAGCTCCTCGAGCCGGGCGCGGCCCACGGCCCCCAGGAGCCGGACCGGGTCGCGGCCGGTGGACTCCCACAGGTCGGGGTCCACGGCCCGGAAGACGTCCTGGCTCTCGGGGTGCCAGGACCACCGCAGGTTGCCCGCGAGGTCGCCGAGGGCGGCCAGGGAGGTCGGGAGGACGGGACGGACCACGAATCGACGGATTGCTCGCACCCGACGACCGTAGCGCTGATTTATGGAACGATCCAACAATCGGCGGAACAGTGCTGTTACAGCGAAGTCCATAACGCGAAGGCCACCGTCACGTTGTGACCAGCATGACCTTCTCTCCCACGCATCGCCGGCGGCTGACCGCTGCCGCGTTCGCCCTGCTGACCGCCACCCTGGTCCCGGGCCTCGCCCAGCTGCCCGCCGTCGCCGGTGCGCCGTCGTCCGCCAGCGCCCCCACCGCCCCCAGCGCCGCCGACGAGGTGACCACCATCGGTGAGACCGTGCCCGGTCTCACCGACCTCGACACGCGAGGCCGGGCCCTGCCCACAGCCGGCATCAGGTTGGCAGCCGCGCAGCTCGACGCCATCGACCTGCGCTTCAACCGGTTCGGCACCCCGACCTCGATCCTCCCGGCCGACGGCGTCCTCGCGCCTGCCTCCTCGGCCGACGCCGGCGCCGCCGCCCGTGACTGGCTGCGTGACAACGCCGCCGCTTTCGGCCTGACCGCCGGCCAGGTCGACCGCCTGGAGCTCGTCAACGAGCAGAAGTTCGGCCAGAGCGAGGCCCGGGCGGTGCTCTTCCGTCAGCGTTTCGACGGCCTGGCCTCGGCGCTCGACGGGCAGGTGACCGTGGGGGTCTCCCGCGGCCAGATCATGTATGCCTCGTCCTCCGTCGCTCCGACGGACGCGACCCCCGCCGACGCCGAGCTCACGCCCGCCGAGGCCTGGGTCAAGGCCGCGGCCAACGTCGGCCGTGAGGTGACGCTCGCCGAGCTGACGGACGTCGAGGACCGTGCCGGGTGGACGCGGTTCACCGTTCCCGGGTTCGCCCAGGAGCAGCAGGTACGCCTCCAGGCCCTCCCCCTGGCCGACGGCACCGTCCGCCCGGTGTTCGAGACCAACGTGGTGGACTCCGAGAACGGCGCTGCCCTCGCCTACACACTCATGGTCGACGCCGTCACCGGTGCGATCCTGCACCGCCAGAACCAGGTCGAGCAGTCGAGCGACTTCGTGCCGTTCGAGGGCTCCGTCGACGGCGTGGTGTGCGGGGAGCCGCACGAGTTCGAGCTGTCGGACGGCAACACCCAGCAGATCGACGTCGTGGCGTCGGCGGCAAACACCGCCAACGACATCGTGATCCAGCTCTACAAGGGTGACCAGCTCCTCGCCTCCGGTGACCTGCTGACCAGCCCGGAGACGCTGACCTACGCTCCCGGCGGGACGATCCCGCAGGGTGTCTACAACGTGCGGATCTGCCCGTTCGAAGGGACCCCGTTCCTGCCTCCGACCGACTATGCCGGCTTCGTCTCCACCAGCGACAGCTCCGGCGGGGCCCCCGAGGCGCCGCTGCCGGCCTGGCGCTACTTCCCCTCGAACCCCACGCTCCTCTACGGAGTCGACCACACCCCGCGCAACAGCGTGGTCGGCTGCTGGCAACCTGCCTCCCGCGAGGCGGGCTCGGAGAAGTGCACCCTGTCCACCGGGACGCTCGACCAGTTGGGTGCCGTGCCGTGGGACTACAGCTTCGACACCGACACCCCCACGCTGACCACGACTGGCAACAACGCCGAGACCAAGGAGGCGTGGGTCAGTCCGCTCACCCCGGGCGGTTCGGCGCAGGCGCCGGTCTCATCGACACGTGAGTACTTCGACGAGTTCACCGACGCGTGGAACAACAGCGGGTGCAGCCAGAGCAACTTCCACCCGGGCGGCAACGACATCTTCCCGGCCGTCACGAACCTGTTCGTCGCCCACAACCGGATGCACGACTACAGCTACCCGCTCGGGTTCACCGAGAAGAACTACAACATGCAGCGCGACAACCGGGGCAAGAACGCCAACCCGAACCGTCAGGACGACCCGGAGATCGGCAATGCGCAGGCGGGCGCCACCACGGGTGGCGCACCCAGCTACACCGGGCGCGACAACGCCAACCAGATCACGCTGCAGGACGGCGTGCCCGGCATCACCAACCAGTACCTCTTCCAGCCGATCGCCGGCGCGTTCTACTCCCCGTGCGTGGACGGCGCCATGGACATGAGCATCACCGGCCACGAATACACCCACGCGATCAGCAACCGGATGATCGCCGGTCCCGATCAGGGCATCAGCTCCGAGCAGGGCGGCGCCATGGGTGAGTCGTGGGGAGACCTCGTCGCCGCTGAGTACATGTTCAGCCACGGCTACAAGACGGGCGGCAACCCGTGGGCCGTCGGCCCGTACGCCACCGGCAACAATGCTGCCGGGATCCGTGACTACGCCATCAACAAGAACCCGCTCAACTACGGGAACTACGGATTCGACAGCACGGGCGACGAGGTCCACGCCGACGGTGAGATCTGGAACGCCGCGATGTGGCAGGTCCGCCAGGCGCTCGTGAAGCGTTGGGACTTCGGCGTCTTCCGCTACGCCAACAAGGAACGCCAGCTGCGCTGCGCTGAGGGGTCCCCGACCCAGGGGCCGACCAAGGCCACCAGGTGCCCCGGCAACCGACGCTGGGTGGCACTGATGTTCGACGCGTTCCTGCTTCAGCAGAGCGCGACGTCCATGCTCGATGCCCGCGACGCCTTCATCGCGGCCGACCGGATGCGCTTCGCGAACCGGAAGAACCAGAAGCCGATCTGGGACGCGTTCGCCAAGCGCGGCATGGGCAAGGGAGCCAAGACTCCCAATGCGGACTCGGGCAACACCAAGCCGAGCTTTGCCTCTCCCAAGTCGAAGAACGCGACGGTCACGTTCCGCACCAAGGCGCCCGGCCAGGTCTTCGTGGGTGTCTACGAGGCTCGCTCCACGCCGATCGCGGACACGGTGAAGAAGTCCAAGGTCGACGCCACCGCCAAGCTCGTGCCCGGCACCTACAAGATGCTCTACACCTCGAAGAAGCGGGGCTTCAAGCGGTTCACGCTCACGGTCCGGCCTGGCCAGCGCACCGTCAAGGTCATGCAGCCGAAGAATCTGGCGGCCAAGGCCAACGGCGCGAAGGTGATCGCCACCAGTGCCGACTCCCGCAACCCCGGCTTCCTGATCGACGGCACCGAGGCCACCAACTGGGGCGGCGTGAACGGGGACGGCACCACCAACGTCGACGAGACGAGCCCGTTCGTGGCGATCGACCTGGCCGGCAAGAGGGCCACGCGGATCAACCGCGTCAACGTCAGCGCCATGCTGACCCCGGCGCCGGCGAGTGGGACCGAGATCCCGTTCGTCGTGGAGAACCCGGACTCCGGCTCGCGGTTCACGGCCCTCAGGCAATTCGCCCTGGAGGCCTGTGTCAAGGCATGCAGCACCGAGGGTGCGCAGTGGACGAGGTTCTTCGTCTCCAAGGCGGGCGCCTTCCCGGGCAAGCGTCCCCGTCCGGTGGCACCGAACCTCAATCTGCGCTCGTTCAACGTCCCCGACGTCCGCGCCGCGGCCATCCGCCTGGTCGCGATCGAGAACCAGTGCACGGGCTTCAAGGGCTACGCCGGAGAGCAGGACGAGGACCCGACCAACAGCACCGACTGCAAGACAGCATCAGACCGGGGCACGATCGTCCACGCAGCTGAGCTGCAGGTCTACTGACCCACAGGTGAGAACAGCGGGCGGACCCTCGGGCCCGCCCGCTGTTCCTGTGTCCCGGGGTAGGCGCGGGGCTCGTGGGTACTGCTGGGTGGACTCAAGTTGCATGCCAACCAGCGATTCGGAAGTGTGGAGACATGGTCGGACGCATCCCAGTCATGAACGTCATGCCCGTCGTCGACCTCGGACGACAGACCGCGAAGGCGACACTGGGCGAACCGTTCCCCGTCTCGGCCACCGTGTTCCGGGAGGGACACGACCAGCTCAGTGCCGAGGTCGTGCTGACCGATCCGGCCGGCCAGCGGCGCCCGTCGGTCCGCATGGTCAACCACGCCGACGTCCCCGACCGCTACGACGCCTGGGTGACGCCGGACCTCGAAGGGGCCTGGGCGTTCGAGGTGCACGCCTGGTCCGACCCACTCGCCACGTGGCAGCACGACGCTGGGATCAAGATTCCCGCCGGCGTCGACGTCGAGCTGATGTTCACAGAGGGCCGCCTGCTCCTCGAGCGGGTCCGCGGCACGCTGGAGAAGGCCGACCCGAGCGCCACCGCCGTGCTCGACGGGGCGATCGACGCCGCCGGCGACACCGACCGGCCGGCCGAGGCACGGCTCGCGGTCCTCCAGGACCCGAAGCTGGAGGCGATCCTGCTGGCACACCCGCTGCGGGAGCTGGTCACCGTCGAAGGCCCCTACAAGGCGTACGCCGACCGGCCCCGTGCCCTCTACGGCAGCTGGTACGAGTTCTTCCCCCGGTCCGAGGGCGCCACCCGTGACGAGAAGACCGGCGCGATCACGTCCGGCAGCTTCCGCACCGCCGCCGAGCGCCTCGACGCCGTCGCCGCGATGGGCTTCGACGTCATCTACCTGCCGCCGATCCACCCGATCGGCAAGGTCAACCGCAAGGGCCCCAACAACACCCTCACCCCCGGCCCGGACGACCCGGGCTCACCCTGGGCGATCGGCAGCAAGGACGGCGGGCACGACGCCATCCACCCCGAGCTCGGGACGTTCGATGACTTCGACGCCTTCGTCGCCCGCGCGGGTGAGCTCGGGCTGGAGGTGGCGCTCGACCTGGCCCTCCAGTGCGCGCCCGACCACCCCTGGGTGACGTCCCACCCGGACTGGTTCACCACCCGCGCCGACGGCTCCGTCGCCTACGCCGAGAACCCGCCGAAGAAGTACCAGGACATCTACCCCCTCAACTTCGACAACGACCCGAAGGGCATCTGCCAGGAGATCCTCCGCGTCGTGCGGCTCTGGATGTCCCACGGCGTGCGGATCTTCCGGGACGACAACCCCCACACCAAGCCGTTGGCCTTCTGGGAGTGGCTCCTGCGCGAGGTGCGCCGGACCGACCCCGACGTCATCTTCCTCGCCGAGGCGTTCACCCGCCCGGCGATGATGCGCGGCCTGGGCGCGGTCGGCTTCCACCAGTCCTACACGTACTTCACGTGGCGCACCGCCCGGTGGGAGATCGAGGAGTACCTCCGCGAGCTCTCGACCGAGACCGACCACCTCATGCGCCCCAACTTCTTCGTCAACACCCCCGACATCCTCCACGCCTACCTTCAGTACGGCGGTCCGGCTGCGTTCAAGGTCCGCGCCGTCATCGCGGCCCTGAGCTCCCCGAGCTGGGGCGTCTACGCCGGCTACGAGCTCTACGAGCACGTCGCGGTCAAGCCCGGCAGCGAGGAGTACCTCGACACGGAGAAGTTCCAGATCCGGGTCCGCGACTGGGACGCCGCCACTGCGGAGGGCCGCACGCTCGCGCCGTACCTGACCCGGCTCAACGAGGTCAGGAGAGCGCACCCGGCGCTCCAGCAGCTCCGCAACATCACGATCCACAGCAGCGACGACGAGAACATCCTGGTGTTCTCCAAGTCGACGCGGCTGCCGGACGACCCGCCAGACGCGGAGCCGGACACCGTCATCGTCGTGGTCAACCTCGACCCGCACGCCACGCGCGAGACGATGGTCCACCTCGACCTGCCGCAGCTCGGCTTCGACCACCACGACACGTTCCTCGCCCACGACGAGATCTCCGGCGAGACCTGGAGCTGGTCCCAGCACAACTACGTCCGGCTCGACCCCGCCCACGAACCCGCCCATGTGCTCCATGTCAGGAGGCCCCGGTGACCGAGACGGTCCCGACCCACGCCAAGACCGGTCCGTCACCCGAACACTCCGCCTCCGGCGCTCTCGATGTCATCGGCGAGAGCCCCGACTGGTTCAAGACAGCGGTCTTCTACGAGGTGCTGGTGCGCTCGTTCCGCGACTCCAACGCGGACGGCGTCGGTGACTTCCAGGGTCTGATCGAGAAGCTCGACTACCTCGAGTGGCTCGGCGTCGACTGCCTGTGGGTGCCGCCGTTCTTCACCTCGCCCCTGCGCGACGGCGGGTACGACGTCGCCGACTACACCAACATCCTCCCCGAGTGCGGCAGCGTGGAGGACTTCCACCACTTCCTCGACGAGGCCCACAAGCGCGGCATCCGCGTGATCATCGACTTCGTCATGAACCACACGAGTGACGCCCACCCGTGGTTCCAGGCGAGCCGCGACGACCCGGACGGGCCGTACGGCGACTTCTACGTCTGGTCGGACACCGACGAGCTCTACGAAGAGGCCCGGATCATCTTCGTCGACACCGAGCCTTCGAACTGGACCTGGGACCCGGTCCGCCAGCAGTACTTCTGGCACCGCTTCTTCTCCCACCAGCCGGACCTCAACTTCGACAACCCCAAGGTCCACGAGGCGATGCTCGAGGCCATGGGCTTCTGGCTGGACATGGGCCTCGACGGGTTCCGGCTCGACGCCGTCCCCTACCTCTACGAGCGGCCGGGCACCAACGGCGAGAACCTGCCGGAGACCCACGAGTTCCTCAAGATGTGCCGCCGCTTCGTCGACGAGAACTACCCCGGCCGGGTCCTGCTGTGCGAGGCGAACCAGTGGCCGGCCGATGTCGTGGAGTACTTCGGGGACCAGAGCGTCGGCGGCGACGAGTGCCACATGGCGTTCCACTTCCCGGTCATGCCGCGCATCTTCATGGCCGTCCGGCGCGAGTCCCGCTTCCCGATCTCGGAGATCATGGAGCAGACGCCGTCGATCCCGGACGGCTGCCAGTGGGGCATCTTCCTGCGCAACCACGACGAGCTGACGCTCGAGATGGTGACCGACGAGGACCGCGACTACATGTGGGGCGAGTACGCCAAGGACCCCCGGATGAAGGCCAACATCGGCATCCGCCGCCGGCTGGCACCCCTGCTCGACAACGACCTGAACCGGATGGAGCTGTTCACCGCGCTCCTGCTCTCCCTCCCCGGCTCCCCCGTCCTCTACTACGGCGACGAGATCGGGATGGGCGACAACATCTGGCTCGGTGACCGCGACGGTGTCCGGACGCCGATGCAGTGGACCTCCGACCGCAACGCCGGCTTCTCGTCGGCGACCCCCGGCCGCCTGCACCTGCCGCTCATCCAGGACCCGGTCACCGGCTACCAGAGCGTCAACGTCGAGGCCCAGCTCGAGAACTCCTCGTCCCTGCTGCACTGGACCCGCCGGATGATCCACGCCCGCCGTGGCCACCAGGCGTTCGGCCTGGGCAGCTTCACCGACCTCGGCGGCTCCAACCCCAGCGTCCTGTCGTACGTGCGCGAGCACACCGACGCCGACGGCCGCGAGGACATCATCCTGTGCATCCACAACCTGTCGCGGTTCCCCCAGCCTGTGGAGCTCGACCTGCGTCGCTGGGAGGAGCTCGTCCCGGTCGAGCTGCTCGGCGGCGTACCGTTCCCCGCGATCGGTGAGCTTCCGTATCTCCTGACGCTCGGTGGGTACGGCTTCTACTGGTTCCGGCTCACCCGGCCGGCCAGCGACGACGGGATCATCGGATGACCACGACGACGGACGACCCCCGCGAGCAGCTCGCGGCGTACCTCGAACGCGCGCGCTGGTTCGGCAGCAAGGGGCGACCCTTCCGGATCGACGGCACCCGTCGGCTCGGCGAGGTGCCCGGCAGCGTCAACGGCGGACCGCGCGCCGCGATCGACCTGGTCACGGTGTCCTTCGAGGACGACCTGGGCGGCACCGAGATGTACCAGCTCCCGCTCGCCTTCTACGAGCACCCGCAGGAGAACCTCGCGCACGCCCGGATCGGCTTCTGGGCCGACGAGGACTTCGGGACCAGCCACGTGTACGACGCGGTGCACGACCGCGACGCCATGGCCTGCTGGCTCCGGTCCTTCGCCGACCAGCCGCCCGGGAAGCTGGCGTTCCACCGGCTTGACGGCCACGACCTCGACCTGGACGTGCACTCCACGCTCTTCAGCGGCGAGCAGTCCAACTCCTCGGTGGCGTTCGGCGAGGACTCGCTGATGAAGGTGTTCCGCAAGATCACCCCCGGCGCCAACCCCGACATCGCCGTCCACGAGGTGCTGACCCGGGCCGGCTCCGACCACGTGGCGGCGCTCTACGGCTGGCTCGAGGTCGAGGAGGACGGCGAGCCACTGCACCTGGCCATGCTCCAGCAGTTCCTGCGCACGGCCTCCGACGGCTGGGACCTCGCGCTCGCCAGCGTCCGCAACCTCTTCGCCGAGGCCGACCTGCACGCCGACGAGGTCGGTGGTGACTTCGCCGGCGAGGCGGCCCGGCTCGGCGTCGCCCTGGCCGAGACCCACCAGTCACTGGCAGAGCACTTCCCGACCGCGACCCTGCCGCAGGACGAGATCGGGACCCTGGTCGACGGCATGCACTCCCGGCTCGATGCCGCCCTCGCCATCGTGCCCGAGCTCTCCGGCTACGCCGACCGCCTGCGCACGGCGTACGACCACGTCCGTCGGATCCGCGACCTGCCGGTTCAGCAGATCCACGCCGACCTCCACCTCGGCCAGACCCTGCGCACCGTCCGCGGCTGGAAGATCGTCGACTTCGAGGGCGAGCCGGCCCGGCCGCTCTCCGAGCGGGTCCGCCCGGACTCCCGCTGGCGCGACGTTGCCGGGATGCTCCGGTCCTTCGACTACGCGCCCCGCGTCGTCGAGCGCAGCATCGACGAGCACGAGTTCACGGGCATCGAGCAGCGCCAGTTCCGCGCCTCCGAGTGGTCGGCGCGCAACCGCGAGGCCTTCCTCGACGCGTACGCCGGTGGGCCGCTGTCCGTCGACGAGGAGGCCCTGCTCGCGGCCTACGTCGCCGACAAGGCGGTCTACGAGGCCGTGTACGAGACCCGCAACCGTCCCTCCTGGGTGGCGATCCCCCTCGAGGCGATCGCCAGGATCGAGGCATCATGACCAGCAAGGTCCTGCCGGTCCCCCACGACGAGCTCGCGTTGATCGTCCGCGGCGAGCACGGCCACCCGCACGCGGTGCTGGGTCCGCACCCCCACGACGGCGGGGTCACGGTCCGGGCGCTCCGGCCACTCGCCTCCAGCGTCGCGGTCGTCTACGGCGACACCGAGGTCCGGCTCGAGCACGAGTACGAAGGCATCTGGTCCGGCGTGCTCCCGGGCACCGACGTCCCCGGCTACCGGCTGCGGGTCGCCTACGAGGGCGCCGCCCACGATGTCGACGACCCCTACCGGTTCCTGCCGACGCTCGGCGAGCTCGACCTCCACCTGATCAACGAGGGGCGCCACGAGCGGCTCTGGGACGTCCTCGGCGCCCGGGTCCACCACTACGAGGCGCCGCTCGGCCCGCCGATCAGCGGCACCGCCTTCGCCGTCTGGGCCCCGTCAGCCCGCGGTGTCCGGGTGAAGGGCTCCTTCAACAGCTGGGACGGACGCGAGCACCCGATGCGCCAGCTCGGCGAGTCCGGGGTCTGGGAGCTGTTCGTCCCCGACACCGGCTCCGGCACCGGCTACAAGTTCGCCATCCTCGGCGCCGACGGCCAGTGGCGCGAGAAGGCCGACCCGATGGCGTTCCACACCGAGGTCCCGCCGGCCACGTCCTCGGTCGTGTTCGAGTCGACGTACACCTGGGACGATGACGCCTGGATGGACGCCCGCGCCGGGCGGACCCCGCTTCGCGAGGCGATGTCGACGTACGAGATGCACCTCGGCTCGTGGCGCAAGCGCGGGGATGGGGGTGCCTATACGTACGCCGAGCTCGCGGACCACCTGATCCCCTACCTGACCGACCTCGGCTTCACCCACGTGGAGTTCATGCCGGTCATGGAGCACCCCTTCGGTGGCTCTTGGGGCTACCAGGTGACCTCGTACTTCGCACCGACGGCCCGCTTCGGCGACCCGGACGGCTTCCGGCTCCTCGTCGACCGGCTCCACCAGGCCGGGATCGGCGTCATCGTCGACTGGGTGCCCGCCCACTTCCCCAAGGACGAGTTCGCGCTCTCGCGCTTCGACGGGACCCCGCTCTACGAGGACCCCAACCCGTCCCGCGGCGAGCACCCGGACTGGGGCACGTACGTCTTCGACTTCGGGCGCCGCGAGGTCCGCAACTTCCTCGTCGCCAATGCGCTCTACTGGCTCGAGGAGTTCCACATCGACGGGCTCCGGGTCGACGCCGTCGCCTCGATGCTCTACCTCGACTACTCCCGCGAGCCCGGTGAGTGGACCCCGAACGTCCACGGCGGCCGCGAGAACCTCGAAGCGGTGCAGTTCCTCCAGGAGATGAACGGCACCGTCGGCAAGCGGGTCCCCGGCGCGATCACCATCGCCGAGGAGTCCACGTCGTGGCCCGGCGTCACCCAGCAGACCACCGAGGGTGGGCTGGGGTTCGGCTTCAAGTGGAACATGGGCTGGATGCACGACTCGCTCGGCTACGTGCAGCACGACCCGGTCCACCGGACCCACCACCACAGCGAGCTGACGTTCTCGATCGTCTACGCGTGGTCGGAGAACTTCGTGCTGCCGATCAGCCACGACGAGGTCGTCCACGGGAAGGGCTCCCTCCTGCGCAAGATGCCGGGCGACCGCTGGCAGCAGCTGGCAAACCTGCGCGCCTACCTCGGCTTCATGTGGGCACACCCGGGCAAGCAGCTGCTGTTCATGGGCATCGAGATGGGCCAGGAGTCGGAGTGGGCCGAGGCCCGCGAGCTCGACTGGTGGCTCCTCGAGCACCCGGAGCACGCCGGGGTCCACGCCCTGGTCCGCGACCTCAACCGGGTCTACGCCGAGTCCCCCGCCATGTGGTCACGCGACGACGACCCGGCCAGCTTCGCCTGGATCGACGCCAACGACGCCCATCGCAACGTCTACTCGTTCGTCCGTCGCGGCGAGACGGGGTCGGCGGACCTGGTCTGCGTCGCCAACTTCTCGGCGACACCCCACGGCGACTACCGACTCGGCCTGCCCAGCGCCGGCAGTTGGGAGGAAGTCGTCAACACCGACGCCTCCGGCTACACCGGGTCCGGCGTCGGCAACCTCGGCTCCGTCATGGCCGTCGAGGGCGACTGGTCCGGCCAGCCGGCGTACGCCGAGATCACCGTGCCCCCGCTCGCGACGGTGTGGTTCCGGAAGACTCCGTAGCCGAGCTCAGAGCGACGGCTTCGCGGCGCTCGCTCCGGCCGGGTGCTCCTCGGGCACGACGGGCGCCGGCTCGAGGAGCGGTCGACCCGGAGAGCGGTCGTCGACGGACACGGCGCAGGGCAGCCTCACCACGAACGAGCTGCCGTGGCCGAGCCGGGAGGACACCTCGACGCGACCCCCGAGGGACGTCACGATCTCCTGGACGATGCTCAGTCCGAGACCGACGCCGGCGATGGAGCGCTCGCGAGCACTGCTTGCGCGGAAGAAGCGGCGGAAGAGCGCCTCGAGCTCGTCCTCGGCGATACCGATCCCCGTGTCGTGCACCTCGATGACGACCTCTCCCGCCCCCCGGAAGAGGCGGCAGCTGACCGTGCCCCCCGCCGGGGTGTACTTCACCGCATTGCTGAGCAGGTTGAGCAACGCACGTTCGAGCTGGTCGCGAGCGCCGATCACCATGAGCCCGGACGAGGCGACATCAACCTCGAGTGACACCTGCTGACGCGCGGCCAGGGGCGCCATAGTCTCGTGCGCCCGCGCTGCGACATCAGCCAGGTCGGTCTCCCCCGGCGGGAGCTCATCGCTGTCGCGGCTGCGCTCCTCGGAGTGCCAGTGGCACAGCACCAGCAGGTCCTCCGAGAGGCCCTGGAGCCGCTCGGCGTTGCGTCGGATCTTGGCCAGGAAGGCCGGGAGGTGCGGGTTGGTCGCCTCGGGCGAGTCCTCGAGCAGCTCGACGTACCCGATGATCGAGGCCACCGGCGTCCTCAGCTCATGGCTGGTGGTGGCCACGAACTCCTCACGCGAGCGGTCGAGCTCGGCCATCCGCGCCGCCAGGAGCAGCTGCTGCTCGTAGGTGTCCCAGTGGTTCCGAGAGACCCAGGCCGTCATCACGGTGTAGGACAGCAGCACCGCCGCCACGAGCATGGTGGACGGGGTCAGCGCCGAGTCGAGGATCACCACACCCAGGTAGGCGACGACCATCAGCACCCCCATCAGCACCACGCCGGGAGGGGGGTAGGCCAGCGCTGCGAAGGTCATGGTCAGCACGAGCAGCCACAGCAACGGGCTGTCGGCACCACCGTCGACGACCGCGATCCAGGCGACCACCCCGGTGATCGCGACGCTCCAGAGGTAGAAGATCAACGGACCCAGGACGCCGGAGCTCAGCACGCCCAGCGGGAGGGCCAGCAGCAGCGGGGAGAGGAGCATGACCAGGGCTGCGACGATGAGCAGGAGATTCCGCTGCGGCCGCTCCGCCAGCACGACGTAGACGGAGACCAGAACTGCCGACGACTCGGTCATGGCCACGCCCACCCGGACGTGCCTCCCCCAGAACTCCTCCCCGGCCTCGTCGCTGGCCAGGGGCCGCAACAGCTCGCCCGCCCAGCTCGCGAACGCGCGGCCGACACCTGCTTCCCGTGGACGCATGGCCCCAGTGTGAGGAAGATCACCGCACCATGTCGCGGTTCGGCCGAAGTCGGGACGTTCGGTGGCATCACCTGGTCACGCGGACGCCCAATCCGCCGGGCTAGGCTGGTCCGGATGACGATGCCCCCTTCCGACGACCCCGGCCACCCGCCCGACCCGGCCCGGGAGGTCGACATCACCGTGCAGACGGTGGCCGCGGGCGTGGCCCGGGTGGCGTGGTCGGCACAGCCCGAGAAGGGCGACCTGTGGTCGGGCATCGACCTGGTCCGCGGCGCCGTCGAGCGGGCGCTCACCGGGCACGAGCGGGTGGAGTCACACGTGCCCGTCGAGGACCATGCCTCGCAGCGGGTCGCGACCTGGGCGGGGATGCGTCGCGAGGGGATCATGCGGGGCGTCGACGGCGACCGGATCGTCTATGCCCGGCTCGGCTCCGATGCTCCTGCGTCGGAGCCCGACGGCTTCCGCGCGCTGCTGAACTCCTTCCTCCCCCGCAAGCGGGCGATCAGCCAGCTCCTGGTCCGCGACACCGACGACCGGGTGCTGCTGTGCCAGCTCACCTACAAGCAGGACTGGGACCTTCCCGGCGGGGTCGTCGAGGTCGGCGAGTCGCCCCAGCTCGCGGCCGGCCGCGAGGTCGAGGAGGAGCTCGGCCTGAAGCTGGACGTGGGTGGACTGCTGCTCACCGACTGGCTGCCCCCGTGGGGCGGCTGGGACGACGCCGTCTGCCTGGTGTTCGACGGCGGGCAGCACCCCGCCGACCTGCTCGACGGGGTGGTCAAGCAGGAGCGGGAGATCCGGGCCGCCGAGTTCTGCACGGTCGCGCAGGCCGAGGAGCGCTGCGCCGACTTCACGGCCCGGCGGATCGCGGCGGCGCTCGACCCGCACCGGCGGGGCTACACCGAGTCCGGCCGCTGAGCCTGTCCGACGGCTGATCGGCCACACCCCCTGCCCATCCGCGGCGAAACCGGACAAGATCGCGGGGTGAGCACCTTTGTGTACGACTTCGCGGACGGCAACAAGGACCAGAAGGACCTCCTGGGGGGCAAGGGCGCCAACCTCGCCGAGATGACGAACCTCGGGTTGCCGGTCCCCCCGGGCTTCACGATCACGACGGAGGCCTGCCGCGCCTACCTCGCCGAGGGCACCCAGCCGGACCAGCTCTCGGCCGAGGTGACGAAGCACCTCGAGGCGCTGGAGGCGGCGATGGGTCGCCGGCTCGGTGACGCGGAGGACCCGCTGCTGGTCAGCGTCCGCTCGGGCGCGAAGTTCTCGATGCCCGGGATGATGGAGACGGTGCTCAACGTCGGCCTCAACGACAAGTCGGTGGCCGGCCTGGTACGGCAGAGCGACGACGACCGCTTTGCCCAGGACTCCTACCGCCGCCTGCTCCAGATGTTCGGCACCACGGTCCTCGGTCTCGAGTCCGCACTGTTCTCCGACGAGCTGGACGCCCTCAAGGAGCGCCGGGGCTCGACCGACGACCTCGACCTCACCAGCGACGACCTGCGCGCCCTGGTCGAGACGTTCAAGGGCGTCGTCCGTGAGCACGCGGGCCGCGACTTCCCGCAGGACCCCCGCGAGCAGCTCGACCTCGCCGTCCGGGCCGTCTTCGAGTCCTGGAACACCGAGCGCGCGGTGCTCTACCGCCGCCAGGAGCAGATCCCCGAGGACCTCGGCACCGCCGTCAACGTGCAAGCCATGGTGTTCGGCAACCGCGGCGAGACCTCCGGGTCCGGAGTCTGCTTCACCCGCAACCCGGCCTCCGGCGACCAGGGGGTCTACGGCGACTACCTCCAGAACGCCCAGGGCGAGGACGTCGTCGCCGGCATCCGCAACACCGTGTCCCTCGCGGACCTCGAGGACCTCGACAAGACGTCGTACGACGAGCTGCTCGACACCATGTCCACCCTCGAGAAGCACTACCGGGACATGTGCGACATCGAGTTCACGATCGAGCAGGGCAAGCTCTGGATGCTGCAGACCCGGGTCGGGAAGCGCACCGCGGAGGCGGCGTTCCGGATCGCCGGCCACATGGTCGACGAGGGGCTGATCGACCTCGACGAGGCGCTCCGCCGGGTGAACGGCGCCCAGCTCGCGCAGCTGATGTTCCCGCGGTTCGACCCCGACGCCGAGCGCACGCTGCTGGCCAAGGGCATGAACGCCTCCCCCGGCGCCGCCGTGGGCAAGATCGTGTTCGACTGGGCCACCGCCGTCGAGTGGGCCGAGCGCGGCGAGGACGTGATCCTGGTCCGCAAGGAGACCAGCCCCGAGGACCTGCACGGGATGATGGTGGCCCGCGGGATCCTCACCAGCCGTGGCGGCAAGACCTCGCACGCCCCCGTGGTCGCGCGCGGGATGGGTCGCACCTGCGTGTGCGGCGCGGAGGCGCTCGACGTCGACACCAGTGCCGGCCAGGTCCGGGTGCGCGGTGGCCGGACGCTGCGCGAGGGTGATGTGATCTCCATCGACGGCAGCACCGGCGAGGTCTTCGACGGCGCGGTGCCAGTGGCCGACTCCCACGTGGTCCAGTGGTTCGAGGGCGAGGAGGTCGACACCCCGCTGGTCGACGCAGTGGCCCGCCTCGTGCAGCACGCCGACGCGTCCCGCCGCCTCCGGGTGCGGACCAACGCCGACACCGGCGAGGACGCCGCGCGGGCCAGGAGGTTCGGCGCCGAGGGGATCGGGCTGTGCCGGACCGAGCACATGTTCCTCGGGGAGCGCCGCGAGCTCGTGGAGAACCTGATCGTCGCCGAGGACGAGCACGGCCAGGAGGAGGCGCTCGCCGCCCTGCTCCCCATGCAGCGCGAGGACTTCGTCGAGATCCTCGAGGCGATGGACGGCCTGCCCGTGACCATCCGGATGATCGATCCGCCGCTTCACGAGTTCCTCCCGGACCTCACGGAGCTCTCGGTCGCCATGGCCGTGGCCGACACCCGAGGTCACCGCAAGAAGCGGGAGCGGCGGCTGCTGGATGCGGTCCGGCGGCTGCACGAGCAGAACCCCATGCTGGGACTCCGCGGGGTCCGGCTGGGGATCGTCATCCCCGGGCTGTTCACCATGCAGGCCCGGGCCATCCTCGAGGCCTCCGTCATCCGGATCCAGGCCGGGGGCGACCCGCAGCCGGAGATCATGATCCCGCTCGTGGCGAGCGTCCGCGAGCTCGACATCGTGAAGAAGAAGGTCGTCGACGTCGCCCGGGCCGTGCAGGACGAGGCCGGGGTCGAGGTGCACTACAAGGTCGGCACCATGATCGAGCTGCCGCGCGCCGCGCTCACCGCCGGTGAGATCGCGGGCTCGGCCGAGTTCTTCTCGTTCGGCACGAACGACCTGACCCAGATGACCTGGGGCTTCTCCCGTGACGACGTGGAGGCGTCGTTCTTCTCGACGTACCTCGAGCAGGGCGTCTTCCCGGTGTCCCCGTTCGAGTCGCTCGACACCGAGGGCGTGGGTGCCCTGGTGCGGACGGCGACCGAGAACGGGCGTGCGGCCAACCCGGGCCTCCACCTCGGCGTCTGCGGCGAGCACGGCGGTGACCCGGCGTCGATCCACTTCTTCGACGACGTCGGGCTCGACTACGTGTCCTGCTCGCCGTTCCGGGTCCCGGTGGCCCGTCTCGAGGCCGGGCGCGCGTCACTGTCGAAGAGGTAGTCCCCCGGGCTGGTCGGCGGGTGCCGCCCCTGGCTGCGCCACACCGGGGCTGTCCAGGGCCGGCCGGCGGAGCGCGACCAGGACCCCGAGCACGAGGACGAGCCCACCCAGGCTCTCCGAGGCGTTCGGTCGCTGGTCGAGCAGCAACCAGGCCGATCCCATCGCGACGACCGGAGCGAGCAGCACCCAGGGCACCACCGAGGACGAAGGGTTGCGCGACAGCAGGCTGTTGAAGATCCCGTAGCCGACCAGAGAGGCCAGACCGGCGGTGTAGAGCGTCGACACCCCGGCCTGCCAGGAGAACGAGCCGATGGCTGCTCCGACGGCGCCCGGTCCGTCCAGGAGCAGGGAGAGCATGATCAACGGCAGGGGTACGACGACCGCAGACCAGACCGTGAGCGACAGTCCACCAGGGATGCGCGAGGCCCGGGCCACGACGTTGCCGATACCCCACGAGAGCGCAGCGAGCAGGCACAGGAGCAGCGCCGGGGCCGCGACGTCGCCGCCACGCCCGAGAGCGACGACGACCAGACCGAGGGAACCCAGGACCACTCCCGTGGCCTGAGCGGTGGTGGGCACCTCCCGGAGCGCCCCTGCCGCAATGACGACGGTGAAGATCACCTGGGCCTGCAGGACGAGCGCGGCGAGCCCGGGCGGCATCCCGGCTGCCATCGAGGCGTAGAGGAAGCCAAACTGGCCCAGGGACATGAACACCCCCACGGCGCAGATCACCCGCCAGGAGGCCTCCGGACGCGGCACGAGCAGGACGGCGGGGAAGACGACCGCGGCGAACCGCAACGCCGCGAAGAGCAGGGGCGGCATCCCCTCCATGCCCCAGTCGATCACGAGGAAGTTGAACCCCCAGATCGTCGCCACGAGGGCGGCTAACAGGGAATCCCGTCGACTCATGCAGCCAGCCTCACGCACTCGAGGCGGTAGCACCAGCGAATGATCATGTATGAATCAAGGTAGCATTCCTACATGATCGACCTGACCTCGCTGATCGCCCTCCGCGCCGTCGAGACGCAGGGATCGGTGGTGGCCGCGGCGGTCGAGCTCGGTTTCACGCCGAGCGCGGTCTCCCAGCAGGTGAAGCGACTCGAACGGCAGACCGGTGTCCCGCTACTCGAACGCGTGGGACGCGGCGTCATGTTGACCCGGCACGGCCGCCACCTGGTCGACGCGGGGTCCCGGCTGCTCAGCGACCTGGAACAGATCGAAGCCGGTCTCCATCGGCAGACGGGCATGGTCGCCGGCCATCTCCGGCTGACCGCCTTCTCCACGGCGATGAGGGGGCTCGTCGCTCCGGCCGTGGGTGGGCTCCGCACGGCTCACCCCGACTTGAGGATCACCCTTACGGAGCGAGAGCCGTGGGACGCGGTCGAGCTGGTCGCGACCGGCCAGAGCGACCTCGGGGTGGTGCACAGCTGGGGCGACGTCGCTCTCGCGATTCCCGACCACCTCGCCACCACGTCCGTGGCCCACGATGTCGCCGACGTGGTCGTCCCCGAAGGACACCGACTGGCCGGGCGCCCCCGGGTCAGCCCGCAAGACCTGCTCGACGAGGACTGGATCGCCACCCCGGCAGGCACGATCTGCCGTGAGTGGTTGACCCGGATGTACGACGGCACTGGGCAGCTCCCCCGCATCGCCCACACGTCGGTGGAGTTCGCCTCCCACCTGGCCCTGGTGCGGGCCGGCCTCGGCATCGCCCTCGTGCCGCGCCTCGGGCGGCAGCCACTCGGTGACGGCGTGGTCGCCGTACCCGCCCACGACCCGGTGCCGACCCGCGACATCGTGGCCGTGCACCGGTCCAGCATGACGGAGTCACCGGCTGTGTCCGCCGTCCTGGCCGCCCTCGGCAAGGGCTGAGGCCGTCAGAAGAGAGCTGAGGCGAGGCCCTGCCGGCCGCGCAGGACACGGGGATCGTCGTTGCCCACGGCCCCGAACAGGCCCAGCAGGTGCTCACGCGCCCTGTTGCGCTCGTCCCCGGAGGTTCGGCGGACCAGCTCGATCAGCCGGTTGAACGCGTCGTCGACGTGCCCGCCGAGCATGTCCAGGTCGGCGACGAGGGTCTGCGCATCGAGGTCGTCGGGGTTGGCAGCGCCCGCCTCACGAGCTGTGCGCAGGTCGACGCCCTGCGTGCGCTGGAGCACCTTGGCCATGGCCAGGCCGGCCGCGGCCTCCGCGTCGGCGGGGTTGGCGTCGACCAGCTTCTGGTACTCCGCGACGGCACGGTCGATGTCGCCCTCCCCGAGGGCGTCCTGGGCGGCGGCGTAGCGCGGGTCGACGGGCGGCTCGTCCGGCTCGCCCTCACCGGTCTCCGCCGGGGCGGCGCCGGTCAGCGGCTGGTGCCGGCCGGTGACACCCTGGGCCGTGAACTGCTGCATGACCTGGGTCAGGGCGGTGCGCAGCTCGTCGAGCGGCACGACGTCCTGGAGCAGCGGCATCGGGCGGCCGTCGAGCACCACCACCACGAGCGGGATCGACGGGATCTGCATCGCCTGGGCGATCTGCGGCGCCGCGTCGATGTCGACGAGCCCGGCCAGGAACCGGCCCTCGAACTCCCCGGCCAGGATGTCGATGTCCGCGGCGAGCTGGCTGCTGACGGGCATCTGGGTGGGCGAGTAGAAGACGAGCAGCACCGGCCCGGTCATGGACGCCTCGACCGTCGCCTGGAAGTTCTGCTCGGTGATGTTCAGGGTGTACGACGACCCGCCGGTGGGACCGGCTCCCCCGGGCGCACCGGGAGCCCCGCCCGTCGGCGGCGCGGCCGGAGCCGGGCGCTTGAGGGCGGACAGGTCGATGGCACCGGGGCGCGAGAACGGCTGCTGCGTCATGCGGGCAATCCTAGGAGGCCGGGTTCAGGCGAGCCCGAGCGCATGCGCCTCTTCCCACAGCTCCTCGCGCACGCTGGGGTGCGCGGCGTTGTCGATCAGCTGCCGCGCCTGCTCGCGCTGGTCGTGCCCGAAGATCTCCGCGACCCCCTGCTCGGTCACCACGGCGCTCATCTGAAACGACGTCACGGGCTCGTCGACCAGCGGCACGATCGTGGAGCAGTCGGCCTTGGGGTGCCAGGACCGCAGGGCGATCAGGGCCTGGCCGCCCCGGCTGTGCAGGGCACCGACGATGAAGTCCGTCTGCCCCCCGAAGCCGGAGTGGATCCGGGCGTTGATGCGAGACGCGTTGGCCTGACCGAACAGGTCGACCTGGAGCGCTGTGTTGACGCTGACCATGGCGTGGTTGCTCCCGATCCGGGCGGGGTCGTTGGTGACCTCGGTCCGCCGCATCCGCACCCGGCTGTTGCCGTCGGCCCAGGCGACCAGCTCGGGAGACCCGAACAGGAAGGACGCGGTGATCGGCACGTCCGGATCCAGCGCACCGGCTCGTTCGAGGGCGAGCACGCTGTCGGAGAACATCTCTGTCCACACCCGCAGCCCGCGACGGCCCACCAGACCGTGCATGGTCGCGTCGGGCACGGCGCCGATCCCGGCCTGGAGGGTGGCCCCGTCCCCGACCCGCTCCGCGACCAGGGCGCCGATGTGCGCAGCGTCCTCGTCGATCGCCGGCGCGGCTGCCGTCGGGAGCGCCTCGTCGGCCTCGACCATCACGTCGATCTGGTCGACCGGCACGATCGCGTCGCCGTACGTCCACGGCAGGAGCCGGTTGACCTGGGCCACCACGACGCCCCCGCGCCGGCGTACCGCCTCGATGGCCGCGGGCAGCACGTTGACCTCGATCCCCAGAGACACCACGCCGTCCCGCGGGGGTGTCGTGTGCAGCACGACCAGGTCGGGCGGCAGGACGGAGTCGAAGAGCCCGGGGACCAGCGAGAGCCTGGACGGGACGTAGCTCAGTCGTGGGCTGCGGCGCATGGCGGGGCCGACGAAGGACGTCTCGAGGGTGACCCCGTCCCGGTCGGGGATGCCGGGCTGCGCGTTCAGGACCCAGAGCCGGTACGACGGCAGGGCGGCGTCGACGAGGGCCAGCGTGTGCCACGGGGTCGCGTGGTTGCCGGAGACCACGACCCGCGGGTTGTCCGGCAGCGTGGACAGCAACGAAGACAGGGTCACCCGAGCATTGGACCAGACGCCGGTTTCCGCACCTGCCGCCGCAGGGTCAGCGGGCGTTGGTGCTGGCCGCCTGGAGGACGGACTTGACCTGGAACGGCGTCAGGCCGGGGTGCTTGGACCGGATGAGTGCCGCGAGGCCGGAGACGTGCGGTGCGGCGAAGCTGTTGCCGGTGGCGACGATCGAGCCGCCCGTCCACGGCACCTCGATGTCCACGCCGATGGCGGCGAACTCGACCGGCGGGTGCGGGTTGTAGGCCAGCGTGTACGGGTCGGTGCCCGGGGTGCACGCGACGGACACCACCGACGCGAACTGGGACGGGTACGTCGGCCCGGGCGTGTTGTTGGCCGCGCACACCAGCACGGTGTTGCCGAAGTAGGCCTCGTCCGCCACGTCGTGCAGGGGGGCGAAGAGGTTCTCGCTCTTGCTGGAAAGGCTCATGTTCACGACGTCCATGCCGTTGTCGATCGCCCACTCGATGCCGGCCAGGAACAATGCGCCCTTGCCCTTGAGGTTCTCCCCGAGCACGCGGACGCTGTAGAGCTCGACGTCGGGGGCGAGCCCGCGGATGATGCCGGCGCAGGCGGTGCCGTGGCCCACCAGGTCCTCGTGCCGGCCTTCGACGTACCTCGTGCCGCTCTCCGTGTCCGCGTCGGCGACGACGGCGACGTACCCGGCAACCTCGCCCACGGCCGGATGGCTCCCGTCGATGCCGGAGTCGACCACCGCGACCTTGATGCCGGCGCCCGTCGCACCTCCCCATGCCCAGGAGCTGGCCGGTTCGGGGAACGGCAGCGCCGTGACCAGGTCGAGCCGCTCGAACGAGTCCGACCAGGCAGGCAGGCTCATCGGGCTGCCCTCAGGTAGGAGCCGACGGCGTTGATGACCTCGCGCGCGAGCTGCTGACCGGCCGGGCCGGACTCCGCGATCTCGGCGAGGGGGCCGACCAGGTCGGGCGCCACGGTGCTCGCCGAGGAGGCCAGCCGCGACAGCCGCACGATCGCGGACACCTGGGCGGCAGCGGCCGTCAGCGCTGCCAGTTCCGCGGAGGTGCCGCGCTGACCGCCGAGCCGGGTCTCGTCCTCCAGCCGGGTGGGGTCGAGGACCTCGAGCACGCCCATCGTCTCGCCCTCCTCGTCGAGGAGGGGGGCAGCCAGGACGGCCGTCGGGACGTACTCGGTGGCTTCGGCGATGTCGCGCGCGAAACGGTCGTCGCGAGCCACGTCGGCGATCGCGATCGGCTGCCCGGTCAAGGCCACCCAGCCCGCGATGCCGCGTCGGATCGGCATCGCGACACCGACGATGCCATCCGACCCTGCCCCGTCCGCCGCGACGAACTGCAGCTCCGAGCCGTCGTCCGAGGCGAGGGCGCACGAGCAGGCGGCGGCGCCGAACATGGTGCGGACAGCGGCGGTCGCCGCTTCGAGCTCAGAGGTGAGGGTCATGACGAGGAGCCTTCCTGGGCGGTCAGCCCGCCCAGGCGCACGGCCCGGGTCGGGTCGGTGCGGTGGAGCCGGAGTGCCGCGCCGTCGAGGATCGCGGCGGAGGGCCGGTGGGACGTGAGCGACTCGAGGAACGTGGCCCCGTCGACACGGAGCACGACGGCGTCGGTCTCGGCCGACACGGTGGCCGTGCGCGGGATCCCCTCGATCAGGCCGATCTCCCCGAAGTAGTCCCCCGCCACCAGTGGGGGAAGCGGAATCACGGAGCCGTCGGGAGCCGTGCCCCGCACGGCGAGGACCCCCGACGAGAGCACGAAGAAGGCATCGGCGGGCTCGCCCTCACGGATGATCACCTCCCCGGCCGGGTGCTCGACCTCCTCGACCTCGCCCGCCAGCTGCACGAGTCCGCCGTCGGGAACGTCCGCGAACAGGTCACAGCTCTCCAGCATGCGGAGGTACGGCGCTAGCTGATCGCGCCGGCGCGCCGACGCCTCGTCCATCCGGCGCAGCCACGGGAGGCCCAGCAGGCTCAGGGCGAAGATGCCGGCGCCGGCTAGCCAGATCGTCGTCTCCAGGCCCAGCAGGGTGATCGCCACCGGGGTCAGGGCGGAGCCGAGCAGGATCACCAGCAGGCACAGGCCGTCGAAGGCCCCGAACACCCGCGAGAGCAGGTCGGCCGACAGCGTGCGCTGCAGGGCGGTGATCGCCAGGACGTCGACCACGAGGGTGCCGGCCCCGCGCACCACCTGGGCGCCGAAGGCGACTTCGGGGCTGGTGGTCACGATCAGGACCAGCGTGGGCAGGCAGTAGAGCGCCATGCCGACGATGATCACCGGACCGAGGGACGGCCAGCTGTCCATGCGGGTGACGAGCGGGGCGGCGATGATGCCGCCCACCCCGAGCCCGGCCAGCAGGTAGCCGTAGCCGTCTGGTCCGGTGCCGAGGATCTCGTCGGAGGCAGCGACGAAGAGCACGGTGTCGACGCCGAAGGCGAAGGTGGCGAGCAGGCAGTAACCGACCAGCACGGTGATCGCCGGCGAGGAGAGGATCGTGCGCAGGCCCACCTGCATCTGCTGCCAGGGGCCCTGGGTGCCACCCTCGGTGACGTCCACCGCGGTGGTGCGGGTGCCGATCCGGGACACGAGGTACGCCGAGAGCAGGAAGGTGGCCGCGTTGATCCAGACCGCCGTCTCGGTCGGGCCGACCAGGAGCAGCAGCCCGCCGAGGCCCGGGCCGGCCACGACGGTGAGGTTGTCGATGGTGTTGCGCAGCGCGTTGGCCGACGCCAGGTCCCGCTCCGGCACGAGCTGGGGCGTGAGACCCGCCGCAGCAGGGTCATAGACCGTGCTGAGGGTGGAGCTCAGCCCGGCGGTCAGGAGCACCGCCAGCACCGGACCGTTGAGCATCATGATCGTCGCCATGGCCACCATCACCACGGCGAACAGCAGGTCCACGGTCCACATCACGCGGACCTTCTCGAACCGGTCGGCGATCACGCCGGCGTAGGCGCTGAAGACCAGTGCCGGGACGAAGCGGAAGGCCGTCGCGGCCGCGAGCCAGCCGACCGATCCGGTCGCGTCGTAGATCCAGACGACCAGCGCCACCTGGTACATCCACGAGCCCGCGTCGGAGAGGGTGAAGGCCCCCATGAGGTAGCGGTAGTCGCGGTGCCGCAGGCTGCTCAACAGCTTCGTGCGCTCAGCCACCAGTCCTCCTCATTGCCCCGCCTTGGCGCTCAATCCACGGCGGTCCAGCACTTCGACCCACCCCCTACCCACGGTCACGATGCCCTGGTCCACCAGGCGCTGCAGGGCCTGGTTCACCGACGGCCGGGTGCCGCCGGCCAGGTCGGCGAGCTGGCTCTGGGTGAAGGGGATGATGACCCTGCCGTCCTCGCCGGCGTACTGGTCGGCGAGGTCGGCCAACCTGCGGTACAGCCGGCGGTCGAGGCCGACGTACATGCTCTCGAGGAGGCGCTGGCTCAGCTCCTCGATCCGGTCGGCCAGCATCGTCGTCATCGAGCGCTCGACCTCGGGGTGGCGCTCGCACAGCTTCCGGAACGCGCCGGAGCCCAGGACGAGGGTCTCGGCCGGCTCCAGGGCGGTGACGGTGGCCGTCCGGTGGCGGTCGGCTCGCAGCAGGGCCAGCTCACCGAAGTAGCCGCCCGGACCGAGGATGTTGATCAGCGCAGTGTCACCGGTCGAGAGCGTGACCCGGACCGAGAGGTGGCCGGAGATCACCAGGTGGATCGAGTCCGCGGGATCCCCCGCATGACACACGACCTCGTTGCGCCCGAACCGGCGGTGTCGGGCGGCCGCGAGCACGTCGCGGCGTTCGACGTCCGACAGGCCGGCGAGCAGAGGCCACTCCATGGAGGGAGTGAACCACGCGCAGCACCCCTGCCTCACCCGAAACGCATCGAGGCCGGGACGTGTCGTCCCGGCCTCGTGAGGCGTTTGTTCAGCGGGGCTTCTGGTACCGGTGACCCTCGACGTCGTCGTCCTCGGCCACGCGGGGCGCACGCCGGTGACCCTCGACGTCCTCGTCGTCCTCGGCCACGCGGGGCGCACGCCGGTGACCCTCCACGTCCTCGTCGGGCGTGTTGTCGATGTTCTCGTTGTCGCTCATTGCCTTCTCCAGTCTGTCGGGGACCCGGACGGCCCGTTGATGACCATGCTGGAACATCGCCACCCGTACGACCGTTGGCTTGCTGACACATCGGGAGACTAGTTGCGAACACGCCCCCACGCCACGGTTACCGCAATTGCCGGCCCCCGCCGGTCGGTCAGGAGCGCGACTCGGCCTCGCGCAGGCGGGCACACAGCGTCTTCAGGAGCTGGCGGCCGATCTCGGCGTCCTTGCTCAGCAAGGAGTCGAAGATGTCGTGGTAGATGGCGAACGTGCGCAGGGGCGTCGTGGCGGTGACGGTCGCCGAGCGCCACCGGCCGTCGATCATGCTGATCTCACCGAAGTAGTCCCCCACCCCCAAGGACCGCAGCTTCGTGCCGTCCTTGGAGACCTCGACCTCGCCCTCGAGGATCAGGTGGAAGGCGAGCGCTCCCTTGTCCTGCTCGGCGACCTCGTGCCCGGCGGTGTAGTCGACCTCGCGCCCGGAGTCGGCGAGCTTCCGGCGCTGCCGTCCGGAGAGACCGGAGAAGAGGTCGACGTTCGCGAGGAGGGCGTCGAGCTTGGGGGCTGCGGACATGGAGGCTCCTGGGTGGATGGTCGTCAAGGCCTGCATGCTAACGCTGCGCGACCCCGGACGCCTCAGAAGCGGGCAGGCTCGCGGTACTCGCCCCACTCGGCCCGCAGCGCGTCACAGATCTCGCCCAGCGTGGCTTCGGCCCGGCAGGCGTCGAGCATGGCGTCGATCATGTTCTCCTCGGTGCGGGAGACGTCGACCATCCGCTCGACCGCGATCCGGGCAGCAGCCTCGTCGCGACCCAGTCGTCGGGCAGCGAGCGCGCGCACCTGCTCGACCTCGACCTCATGGGAGACCCGCAGGATCTCGAGGTCGTGGGTGACCGAGTCGGGGTGGCAGTTGACACCGACGATCCGCTTGTCGCCCTTCTCGAGGGCGACCTGGTACTGGAAGGCGGCCTCCGCGATCTCGGACATGAACCAGCCCTCCTCGATGCCGTGCAGCAGCCCCCGGGTCATCGGCCACTGGGCGGCCTCCGCCTCACCGGTCGACGTGCGCATCTTCTCGGCCAGCTTGTCGGTGTCGGCGTGGGTCAGCGTGGACCCACCCATGGCGAGGATCCTGTCGAAGATCGCGTTGGCCTCGGCCTCGATCCGGTCGGTGAGCTCCTCGACGTACCAGCTGCCACCGAGCGGGTCGGCGACGTTGACCACGCCGGTCTCCTCCATGATCACCTGCTGGGTCCGCAGCGCGATCTCGGCGGCCTGCTCGGACGGCAGCGCCAGCGTCTCGTCCAGGGCGTTGGTGTGCAGCGAGTTGGTCCCGCCGAGGACGGCGGACAGCGCCTCGATGCCGGTGCGGACGACGTTGTTGTAGGGCTGCTGGGCCGTCAGCGAGACACCAGCGGTCTGGGTGTGGAAGCGCAGCCACTGAGCCTTCTCGGTCTTCGCCCCGTAGACGTCGCGCATCCAGCGCGCCCAGATCCGGCGGGCGGCGCGGAACTTTGCGATCTCCTCGAAGAAGTCGACGTGGGCGTCGAAGAAGAAGGAGAGGCCCGGTGCGAAGACGTCGACGTCGAGACCGCGGGACAGGCCGAGCTCGACGTACCCGAACCCGTCAGCGAGAGTGAAGGCAAGCTCCTGCGCCGCGGTCGAGCCAGCCTCGCGGATGTGGTAGCCGGAGACCGAGAGCGGCTTGTAGGCCGGGATCTTCTCGGTGCAGTACTCCATCAGGTCGCCGATGAGGCGCAGGTGCGGCTCGGGGCCGAAGAGCCATTCCTTCTGGGCGATGTACTCCTTGAAGATGTCGGTCTGCAGCGTCCCGTTGAGCTTGCCGGTGTCGACCTCTGCCCGCTCCGCGGCGACCAGCATCATGCAGAAGACCGGAACGGCCGGGCCGCTGATCGTCATCGACGTGGTGACGTCGCCGAGATCGATGCCGTCGAACAGGATCTCCATGTCGGCGGCGCTGTCGATCGCCACACCGCAGTGGCCGACCTCGCCGAGCGCCTTGGGGTCGTCGGAGTCGCGACCCATCAGCGTGGGCATGTCGAACGCAACCGAGAGCCCGCCGCCACCGCGGCCGAGGATCATCTTGTAGCGCTCGTTGGTCTGCTGGGCGTTGCCGAAGCCGGCGAACTGGCGAATAGTCCACGTCCGACCGCGGTAGCCGGTCGGGTAGAGACCGCGGGTGAACGGGAACTCGCCCGGCCACTCGGAGTCGTCGGTGCCGTACGCCGGCTCCACCGGCATCCCGCTCAGCGTCGTGAAGTCCACGTCGCGGACCCGCGCGTTCTCGTAGCGGGACTGCCAGCGGGAGCGGGCGGAGGACGAGGACTCAGACGTGGCCATGGCTAGATAGTAGGACGTCCTACTAAATAGGGGAAGTCATCGGCTCCACGTGACGATCTGCCCGTCCCACCTCGACCGTCTTCGGCGGACGCGGCCGGGGAGACGCCTGCAGGTGCTCGAGCACCGCCCGTCGGCCGGAGAGCACCACCGCACCGTCCGCCCACTGCAGGTCCGGGTGCAGCAGAGGCCTCACCTCGCTCCACTCCCCCGCGTCCATCGCCGCCCACGCCGCGGTCACCAGCGGATCCAGCTCGGGCAGGTCGTGCAGCATCTTCGGCACGCACATCCGCCACGCGTCCGTCACGAGCTCCCGCATCTCGGTGTCGTCCAGGCGCGGCAGGTGGGCGCACACCCACGGGTAGCGCAGGTCCGAGGTCGGCGGGAGGAAGAACGTGTCCGGGTCCGACGCCACCAAGCCGTCCCGCTCGGTCTTGGGGAAGCCGAAGCCCATCGCGAGCTCGTCGCGGCAGAACGCGACGTAGACGATCTGCTTGACCTTCAGCTTCCAGCGACCCCGGACCTCGCGCTCGTACGTGCGGGGCAGGGCCAGCCCCACCCGGCGTACAGCGTCCGCGGTGGTCACGGTCAGAAGTCGTCAGCCGAGTGCCGGACCGGTGTCAGCAGGGCCGAGAGCTCGGCGAGCTGCCCGTCCCCGAGTGCCCCGAGGGCGAAGTCCGACGCGACCAGGTCGACGGTGGCCGCCTCGACCAGCGCCCGCCCCGCGTCGGTGATCTCGGCCAGCACGGCCCGGCCGTCGTCGGGGTGGCGGCGCCGGGCGACGAGGCCGCTTGCCTCCAGCCGCTGGACGATCGAGGTCACGGAGGTCGGGTGGACCTGCAGCCGCTCGCCCATCTTCCCGAGCGGGAGCGAGCCGCGGGAGCTGAACACGAGCAGGACCAGCGCCTCGTAGCGGGCGAACGTCAGCCCGTGCGGCTTGAGGATCGCGTCGAGCCGACCGATCACCAGCTGCTGCACCCGCATCAGCGAGGTGACGGCGTGCATGGCCGCGACCCCGGACCAGCGCTCACCCCACTGCCGGGCCGCCTCGTCGATGGGATCGAAGGGCAGGCGCGACATGGCGGCACCCTACCCAGAACGCCGGGTCGGTTAGCGTCAGTGACCGTGCGAGCCGGGGAGGCTCGGTCGAAGGGGTGACGATGGAGATCCAGGTCGAGCACGTCGGGCCGCTCACGTTCGTGGACGGCAGCCCGGTCCGCGCCGCCTCGGCGATCGCCGCGTTCGGGGACAGCTGGCTGGTCCTCCAGGACGACAGCACGTACGCCGCGTGGATCCGCCCCGATGGGGTGCATCGGCTGCGGCTGCTCCCGTCCGTGGACGGGCACGACGTCTTCGACGAGGCCTCCGGCACCAAGCACCTCAAGCCGGACCTGGAGGCCGCCTGTCCGGTCCTGCTCGGCGACGGGTCCGCGGTGCTGGTGCTGGGCTCCGGTTCGTCAGACAGGCGCATGCGTGGGTGCCTCGTCCACGGCTCCGAGGACCGTCCCGAGGTCGCGGTCGCGGACCTCGAGGACCTCTACGCGTCGGTGGCGCGAGCCCTCGAGCTGCCCGCCGACCAGCTCAACCTCGAGGGAGCGTGCCTCGTCAACGGTGAGCTCCGGTGGTTCCACCGGGGGCTCCCCTCGGCCGGACTCCCCACCGCCAGTGTCGCCCTCGACCTGTCCCAGCTCCTGGCCGCCGTGAGCGGTGAGGCGGACCCGGCACGCGTGGTGGTGCGGGACGCCCGGACCTACGACCTCGGCAGCGTCCGCGGGGTGGGGCTGGCGGTCACCGACGCCGCGCACCTCCCGGACGGCCTGGTCCTGGTCAGCGCCGCGGCCGAGGCCACCAAGGACCCGCGGGACGACGGCCCGGTCGTCGGCTCCTCCCTTGCCGTCATCGAGGACCACCAGGTCGTCTCCTGCGCCCCGCTGCCGGCAGTCGGTGACCGGGTCCCGAAGGTGGAGGGTCTGGCCGTCCTCGAGCGCGACGACTCGTCGGCGTACCTCCTGGCGACCGTCGACGCCGACGACCCGGGCACGCCCTCGTCGCTCCTGCGGGTGCGCGTGTCCTGGTGAGCGCCGACCTCAGTCGGTGAACGCGTCGAGCAGCTCGTCGGCGGCGGTGTAGGGATCGGAGTCGCCCGCCGCGACGGCTGCGGCCAGGTCGTCCAGCTCGGAACGGCCGTGCACGTCACCCCAGCGCTCACGCAGCGCGGTCACGGCGATCGCCTCGATCTCGTCCCGCGCCCGGCGGGTACGCCGCACTTCGAGCTCTCCGGACTCCTCGAGCCAGGCCCGGTGGCGGTCGATCTCGGCGACCACCTCGTCGAGGCCCTCGGACTTCGCGGCGATCGTCTTCACGATGGGCGGTTTCCAGGAACCCTCGACCTTCTCGGCGAGGGCCAGCATCGACCGCAGGTCCCGGCGCACCTGGTCGGCGCCGTCGCGGTCCGCCTTGTTGACCACGTAGATGTCGCCGATCTCGAGAATGCCGGCCTTGGCGGCCTGGATGCCGTCGCCCATCCCGGGCGCCAGCAGCACCATCGTGGTGTCGGCGAGGCCGGCGATCTCGACCTCGCTCTGCCCCACCCCCACGGTCTCGATGAGGATGACGTCGCAGCCCGCCGCGTCGAGCACCCGTAGCGCCTGGGGGGTGGTCCACGAGAGGCCACCGAGGTGGCCGCGCGAGGCCATCGACCGGATGTAGACGTCGCGGTCCAGGGCGTGGTCCTGCATCCGGACCCGGTCGCCGAGGAGAGCACCCCCGGAGAACGGTGACGACGGGTCCACCGCCAGGACGCCGACCCGCTTGCCGGCCTTGCGCAGCTCGGTGACGAGCGCCGACGTGGAGGTGGACTTCCCGACGCCCGGCGACCCGGTGATGCCGACGATCTGGGCATGTCCGGCATGGGGAGACAGCGCCGCCATCACCTCACGCAGCAGCGGCGACTGGTCCTCCACGAGCGAGATCAGCCGCGCAACCGCCCGGGCGTCGCCCTCGCGGGCCAGCGAGACGAGGTCGGGCACCGACGCCGCGTTGCGGCGCCGACCGCCCAGCCCCATCAGCAGAGACTCACGGGACGCGGATGATCAGGGCGTCGCCCTGGCCGCCGCCACCACAGAGGGCGGCCGCACCGGTGCCACCGCCGCGACGCTTCAGCTCCAGTGCGAGGTGCAGCACGATCCGGGCACCGGACATGCCGACCGGGTGGCCCAGCGCGATCGCGCCGCCGTTGACGTTGACCTTGTCGTCGGAGACGCCGAGCTGGCGGGCCGACTCGATGCCCACCGCGGCGAAGGCCTCGTTGAGCTCGAAGAGGTCGATGTCGGAGACGGCGATGCCCTGCTTCTCCGCCGCCTTCTCGATGGCGCGCGCCGGCTGCAGCTGCAGGGTCGAGTCGGGGCCGGCGACCTGGCCGGAGGCACCGATCTCGGCCAGCCACTCAAGGCCGAGCTCCTCGGCCTTGGCCTTGCTCATCACGACGACCGCGCAGGCGCCGTCGGAGATCTGCGAGGCGGAGCCGGCGGTGATGGTGCCGTCCTTCGAGACCGGGCGCAGCTTGCCGAGCGACTCGACGCTGGTGTCGCCGCGCACACCCTCGTCCTGGGACACGACGACCGGGTCGCCCTTGCGCTGCGGGATCTCGACCGGGACGACCTCGTCGTCGAAGAGGCCGTTCTTCCACGCTGCGGCGGCCCGCTGGTGCGACTGGGCCGAGAACGCGTCCTGCTCCTCGCGGCTGAGGCTGGCGCCGGAGGAGTTGCAGGTCTCCGTCAGGTTGATCATCGCCTGGTCGGTGAACTGGTCGTAGAGGGCGTCGTAGGCCATCGAGTCGACGAGCGCGGTGTCGCCGTACTTGAAGCCCGAGCGGGACTTCGGGAGCAGGTGCGGGGCGAGGGTCATCGACTCCATGCCACCGGCGACGACGATCTCGTGCTCGCCGGCCCGGATCAGCTGGTCGGCCATCGCGATGGCGTTGATGCCGGACAGGCAGACCTTGTTGATGGTGATCGAGGGGACGGTCAAAGGGATGCCGCCCTTGACCGCGGCCTGGCGGGCGGTGATCTGGCCGGCACCGGCCTGGATGACCTGGCCCATGATCACGTAGTCGACCTGGTCGCCGGAGACGCCGGCCTTGTCGAGCGCGCCCTTGATGGCCACGCCACCCAGGTCGGCCGCGGACTGGTCCTTGAGACCGCCCAGCAGGCGTCCGATCGGGGTGCGGGCCCCGGCGACGATCACGTTTGCTGACATGGGTGGTGCCTCCATCGATGCGTTGCGGATGAGCCGGTCGCACAGTCCGACCGGCAGATGACTGCGACGATACCCACCCGGCGGGGTCAGGAGGGAGTGGGTCCGACGTGAGGAAATCGTCACACCTGCTCGCCCGCACGCCTTCGCCGTACGACGATGTCGCCATGAGCTCTGCACCCTTGGGGGACCTCCCCGACCATCTGTTCACCGCCATCGACCACGTCGGCATCGCCGTGCCGGACCTCGACGTGGCGATCGCCTTCTACCGGGACACGTTCGGGATGCGGCTCGCGCACGAGGAGACCAACGAGGAGCAGGGCGTCCGCGAGGCGATGATCGCGGTGGGCGACTCGGGCTCGTGCATCCAGCTGCTCGCCCCGCTCAACGAGGACTCGACCATCGCGAAGTTCCTCGATCGCTCCGGCCCCGGCGTGCAGCAGATGGCCTACCGGGTCACCGACGTCGAGCAGGTCTCCGCGATCCTGCGGGAGCGCGGCGTCCGCCTGCTGTACGACGCCCCGCGGCGCGGCACCTCGGACTCCCGCATCAACTTCATCCACCCGAAGGACGCCGGCGGGGTCCTCGTCGAGCTGGTCGAACCCGCGTCCGGCCACTGAGCCGAGGACGTTGAGTCGGTCACACGGCTCGCCGCGAACCATTACCCACCGGTAACCTCATCCCCGCCCTCCCCCGATCCACCAGGAGCTGACGTGCAGAACATCCTCGACGCGATCTCGTCCGACACCGCGACCTCGGACGACTTTGCGAGCCTTGAGATCCCCGACCACTACCGCGCCGCCTTCGTCAGCAAGGACGAGGTGGACATGTTCGAGGGCCAGACGACCAAGGAGAAGGACCCGCGCAAGTCGCTGCACGTCGACGACGTGGCACTGCCCGAGCTCGGCCCCGGTGAGGCGTTCGTCGCAGTCATGGCCAGCGCCATCAACTACAACACCGTGTGGACCTCGATCTTCGAGCCGGTCTCCACCTTCGGGTTCCTGGAGCGTTACGGCCGTGAGTCCGACCTCGGCGCGCGCCACAACCTGCCCCATCACGTGGTCGGCTCCGACCTGTCCGGCGTCGTGCTCAAGGTCGGCGCAGGCGTGAACAAGTGGAAGCCGGGCGACCGCGTCGTGGCGCACTGCCTCTCGGTCGAGCTCGAGGCTCCCGATGGCCACAACGACACGATGCTCGACCCCTCCCAGCGGATCTGGGGCTTCGAGACCAACTTCGGTGGCCTCGCCGACGTCGCCATGGTCAAGGCCAACCAGCTGATGCCCAAGCCGGAGCACCTCACCTGGGAGGAGGCCGCCTCGCCGGGACTGGTCAACTGCACCGCCTACCGCCAGCTGGTCTCCACCAACGCCGGCAACATGAAGCAGGGCGACAACGTCCTCATCTGGGGCGCCTCGGGCGGTCTCGGCGGCTTCGCGACGCAGTACGCCCTCAACGGCGGCGCCAACCCGGTCTGCGTGGTCTCCAACGAGGAGAAGGCGGCCATCGCCCGCTCCATGGGCGCGGAGATGGTCATCAACCGCTCCGAGGAGGACTACAAGTTCTGGAACGAGGAGGGCACCAAGCAGGACCCGCGGGAGTGGAAGCGTTTCGGCGCCAAGATCCGCGAGCTCACCGGTGGCGAGGACATCGACATCGTCTTCGAGCACCCGGGCCGGGAGACGTTCGGCGCCTCGGTGTTCGTGACCCGCAAGGGCGGCACGATCACCACCTGCGCGTCGACCTCGGGCTACATGCACGAGTACGACAACCGGTACCTCTGGATGAACCTGAAGCGCATCATCTCCAGCCACTTCGCCAACTACCGCGAGTCGTGGGAGGCCAACCGCCTCATCGCCAAGGGCAAGATCCACCCGACTCTGTCGAAGACCTACACCCTCGACGAGGTCGGCCAGGCCACGCTCGACGTCCACAAGAACGCCCACCAGGGCAAGGTCGGCGTGCTCTGCCTGGCGCCCGAGGAGGGCCTCGGCGTGCGCAACCCCGAGATGCGCGACCGGCACCTCGACGCGATCAACCGCTTCCGCGGAGTCTGACCCACCGGCCCCACGGGCCACCCGAGACAAATCCCACCCCGGCTCGCCGATCAATCAGCGAGCCGGGGTGGGCTGTCTCCCCCTGATCGGCAACACTGGACCCGAACCACCAGTCGATCCCGGGAAGAGGAAGCGCCACATGAGCGACCAGCAGGGTCTGTCCATCTTCGACGAGGAGCCCGACGAGGCTCCCGACGACGACGCCACCACCGACGCCACCACCTCTGACGCCGACAGCGAGAAGACCCAGGTCATGCCCGCCGTGAAGCGGGAAGCCGCCCCCCAGCCCCCCGCCGCCGTCGACAGGCCCGCGCCGGTGATCCCGCCGGCCGCAGCGCCGCCGAAGGCTCCGGCCCGCCCCCAGCCCGCTCCGGCCGCCGCGCCCGCCCCGGCAGCAGCCGCACCCGCCCCCGCGCGCCAAGCTCCTGCCGCGACCGGCGGCTTCCCGGTCGTCCGCCGCGGTGGCTACGACAAGGACGCCGTCGACGGCCGCTTCCGCCAGCTGACCTCCGAGAAGGCCGGGCTCAGCAGCAGCCTCACCGAGTCCGAGAAGCGCGTGCTCGAGCTCGAGTCCCAGCTCGAGGACACCCGTCGCGAGCTCGCCGAGAACCAGACCCCGTCGTACGCCGGCCTCGGTGGCCGCGCCAGCGCGATGCTGCGCCTGGCCGAGGAGGAGTCGAGCGACGTGCGCGCCGCTGCGGAGCGCGACGCCGCCGAGATTCGCGAGCAGGCCTCCCGGGACGCCAAGGCGACCCGCTCGGACGCCGCCCGCGACGCCGACGACATGCGCCTGGTCCAGCTCCGCGAGCTCGAGGAGACCCGCACCCGCACCCTCGCCGACGCCGAGCAGGAGCGCGCGCTGGCCAAGGCCGAGGCCGAGGACCTGCTCGCCTCCGCCAAGCGTGAGTCCGACCAGATCCGGCTCGCCGCCCAGCAGGAGGCCAACGACCTGAAGGTCACCGCCACGCGCGAGTCCGAGCAGGCCCGGGCCGCCGCCGACCGCGAGGTCCAGGAGGCCCGCCGCACGCTCGCGGTGGAGAAGGAGCGGCTGGCCAAGGAGGCCACCGACCACCACTCCAACGCCACGTCCGAGACCCGTCGTCTCGTGGAGGAGGCCGAGGAGCGCGCAACCGCAGCCGAGCAGCGGGCGCGGGAGGCGATCGCCCAGGCGACCGCCGCGCGCCAGCAGGCCCAGACCGAGTCCGAGGCCCTGCTCTCACGCGCCCGTCGCGAGGCTGAGCAGATCGTCGCGTCCGCCCGCACCCAGGCCGACTCGATCACGTCGTCCTCCGACGCCGAGTCCGAGCGCAACCTCGCCAGCCTCCGCGCGGAGGTGGACCGGATGACCAAGCGCCGTGAAGCGATCGCGGCTCAGCTCGCCTCACTCCGTGACGTCGTCGCCGGGTTCGGCGAGGACGAGAGTTGAGCAAGGACCCGGCCCCCGAAGCAGAGGCCGACGCTCCCGTCGAGGAGCTGCCCCCCGAACCTCCGGCCCGCCCGGAGGACCTCGGGGAGCCGGGTCGACCGTTCGAGAAGCACTCCCCGTTCTACCTCGGCTTCTTCGGTGGGCTCGGGGCCCTCCTGGCCTTCTGGCTGGGATCCCAGATCCTGTCGATCAGCGGGGTCCTGATCCTGGTCGTGGTCGCGATGTTCCTCGCGGCCGGGCTCAACCCCGTCGTCGAGTTCTTCATGCGCCGGGGCCTCAAGCGGTCGTGGGCGGTGGTCGCCGTCATCTCGATGGTCCTCGGCGCGCTGACCCTGTTCGTGCTGGCGATCGTGCCGGTCATCAGCGACCAGGTCGCTGCCCTCACCAAGAACGCACCGGGCTGGTTGGACGAGCTCCAGCGGAACCAGCAGGTCCGGGACCTCGACTCCAAGTTCGACATCATCGACCGGGCCAAGGACTACGTCGCCAAGGGCGACTACGCCAGCAGCGTGTTCGGCGGCGTGCTGGGCGTCAGCCTGGCGGTGCTCTCGGCTCTCGCGAACGCCTTCATCGTCACCGTGCTGACCCTCTACTTCCTCTCGTCGCTGCAGAAGACCAAGACCGCCTTCTACAAGCTGGCCCCTGCGTCGCGCCGCGAGCGGGTGAGCAAGCTCGGCGACCGGGTGCTCGACAGCGTCGGTGGCTACGTCTCCGGCGCGTTCGTGGTGGCGCTCTGCGCGGGCTTCTCGTCGCTGGTGTTCCTCTTCATCGTCGGCCTCGGCGAGTACGCCGTCGCGCTGTCGTTCGTCGTCGCGCTCCTCGACGTCATCCCGATGATCGGCGCCACCATCGGTGCCATCGTCGTGACCGCGATCGGCTTCGCCACCGACCCGAAGATCGGGATCGCGTGCCTGATCTTCTACCTGATCTACCAGCAGCTCGAGAACTACGTCATCTACCCCCGGGTGATGTCGAAGTCCGTCGACATCCCGGGCGCGGTGACCGTGATCGCGGCGCTGGTCGGTGCTGCGCTGCTGGGTGTCGTCGGCGCACTGCTGGCCATCCCCACGGCAGCGGCGATCCTGATGCTCACCCGCGAAGTTTTCATCAAGCGTCAGGACGCGCGCTAGCCCCAGTCTGCTCAGGCGGGAGTCGGCTCCATCCGGACGACGCTGCGCTCGCCGAGCTTCACGGCAACGACGCCGACCATCACCAGCACGCCGCCGAGCAGCTGCACGGTGCGCGGCAGCTCGTCGAGCAGGACCCAGGCCCAGATCACGCCCGCGACGACCTCAGTCAGCGCCACGAACGACGCCAGCCGGGACCCGAGCCGACGACCGGCTGCGATGCCCGTCGTGTAGGAGACGGCCGCGGTCACGATGCCGAGCAGGACGAGCGGCACCCACCACGCGACTGCCGTGCCGGCGTACTCGACGACGACGGACGTCGACCGCATCGGCAGCAGCCCGACCAGCGCGAGAACGCCGAGCACCGCCGTCCCGGTCACGAGCCCGCCTGCGGCGAGCGCGAGCGGCGGGAGGCCGTTGCTCTCGTCGGCCGAGATCACGAAGTACGACGCGGCGCCGACCATCGCGGCGAGCGCCCACAGCACGCCCGGCAGGCTGAGGTCGGCCCCGGACAGCAGGTCGAGCACGAGCGCGAGGCCGACGGCGGAGACCGCCGCGCCGACGAGCGTGAGCCGGCCCGGGCGCTGGTGGTGGCGCAGCCACATCCAGACGACGACGGCCGCAGGTGCGGTGTACTCGATGAGGAGCGCGGGGCCGACCTGCATGTACTGGATGGCGGAGAAGTAGCAGAACTGGGCGCCCGCGACCGCCAGCACGCCGTACAGCGTCACCAGCCCGGCGTTGCGGCGGAGCACCTGCCACTGACCGCGCAGCGCGTAGGCGCCGAACGGCGCCACGACGAGCGCGGCGACCCCGACCCGGATGAGCACGACCGCGCCCGAGCTCCAGCCGGCCTCGAGCATCGGCCTCGCCAGTGCACCGGACAGGCCGAAGGTGATCGCCGAGGCAAGCGCGAAGGAGATCCCGGCGGCGGCACGGGAGCGCGGCTGTGCCGTGCTCGTGTCATGAGTCATCGTCGCCATGACACATGACGGTAGTGAGGATGCGGTAATCTGTCAAAGTGCTTTTCGCTCATGACACTGAGGCCAACCTCGTCGCTGCCGTGGCCCTGGTCAACTCGGCCGAGGACCCCGACACCCTCACCACCCTGGACGAGCTGGACGCGTTCTTCCGCACCTACGGCTATTCGGGCTGGAGCACCCGCAAGCGTGCGGATCTCGAGGACATCCGCGCCGTCCGCGGTGACGTGCGGCGGCTCCTGACCGCGACCCGCGACGAGGCCGTCGCCATGGTGAACCTCTGGCTCGCCGAGGCGCAGGCGGTCCCCCGCCTCGTCCGGCACGACGACATGGACTGGCACGTCCACGCCATCGCCGACACCGCTCCCCTGGCCTCGCGGATCCGGGTCGAGACCGCGATGGCGATGATCGACGTCGTGCGCGCCGATGAGATGTCCCGATTGGACGTCTGCGCCGACGGCGACTGCACGGGAATCGTGCTGGACCTGTCCCGCAACCGGTCCCGCCGCTTCTGCAGCACGGCGTGCACGAACCGCGCCGCCGTCGCGGCGTACCGCGCCCGCCAGGCCCAGTAGCCCGCCGGTTCGACCCGGCGCAGGCTCAGACCAGGAACCGGCGGAGCACCTCGAGGAAGACCGCGGGCCGCTCGGAGTGCACCCAGTGGCCGGCGCCCTTGATCGTCACCCGTCGGTTGCGGGGGAACCACCGGTCCATCGACCCGGCGTACTCGTCCTGGATGTAGGCGGACCGTTCCCCGCCCAGCCACAGCACCGGGCCCGGATAGGGCTCGGTCCCGGTCAGCTGCTCGTCCGGCCACGCACTGAGCGCGTCCAGGTCGCGGCCGAGGACGTCGAGGTTCGCCTGCCAGGACCAGTCGTCGCCGTGGTGGCGGAGGTTCTGCAGCAAAAAGCTGCGGACGGTGTCGTTCGGCACCGCCTCGACCAGCTGGGTATCGGCATCGCCGCGACGCTCCAGCGCGGTGAGGTCGATCGCCTGCATCGCCTCGATGTAGCCGGCGAACTCGCTGCCGTGTGCGTACCCGACCGGCGACACGTCGACCACGCACAGCCGCTCGACCAGCTCGGGGTGGCGCAGGGCGACCAGCATCGCGATCTTGCCGCCCATGGAGTGCCCCACGAGCGCCACCGGATCGTCGGGAGACATCAGTCCGGCCACCTCGTCCGCCGCCTCCACGTAGTCGAAGCGGTCGCTCCAGGCCGACCGCCCGTGGTGCGGCATGTCGACCAGCAAGACCCGGTGGTCAGCGGCGAGCTGCTTCCCGGCGCCGGTCCAGTTCTTCCCCTGCCCGAACAGCCCGTGGCAGAAGACGACGAGCGACCCCGACTCACCGAGCTCGGTCGTGTGCAGGCCGGACGATCGGGTCGGTGCGGACATGCGCCGAGGCTATCGGGGAGCGCCGCGCCTACTCACGTCGCTCGCCCAGCACGCAGAACTCGTTGCCCTCCGGGTCGGCCAGGACGACCCAGGCTGAGTCACCCTGGCCGACGTCGACCCGCTTCGCTCCATGAGCGACCAGACGCGCCACCTCGGCGTCCCGATCATCGGGCCGGAAGTCGAGATGCAGTCGGCTCTTGGCCTGCTTGGCCTCATCGAGCCGGACGAAGTCCAGCCCCGGCATGCGGTCCGGCTCCTGCCGGATCTCGAACTCGTCGGCCGAGGAGTAGACGACGACCCACCCCAAGGCGTCGGCCCACCACTGCCCCAGGGACATCGGGTCTGCCGAGTGGACGAGAACCTGCTCCCATTCCAAGGTCATCCGCAGAACATAGGTCTGACGGAGCCTCGGGGAACACCCATTTCCTGTCTGCGTCGGTGGTGTCGCTCGCCGCCCTGCCTACCTCGCGGGGTTTCGAGGCTCGACCAACGGCCACGGCTGGTCGCACCTCAACCAACGACGACCCCGTCAGCACCAGCGGCGTACGCCGTCCTCGCTGAGGTCCAGGTCCCGGCGGACGACGGCGATGGTGTCGTCCCAGTGGCGGCAGGCCCGGCGGAACGCCTTCTTGCCGTACTCCACGTCGAGCACCAGGTCGCCGTAGTTCTCGACGTAGTCACCGCACTCGCGCCAGCGTGCACAGTCCTCCGAGATCACGAAGTCGAACCCGGCGCGGGTGCCGTCCCAGACGGCGAAGTTCTTCTGGGCAGCCGCGAGACCGGCCCGATGGGCGCGACGCACCAGCTTCGCGGCGTACCTCTTCGTGTCGCCGCGGTCGATCAGCCTACGGCTCCGGGAGAACGAGTCGAGGTTGTCGAACTCCACGGCGTCGTAGCCGTCCTCGGCGCACCCGGTGATCCAGAGGCCGACGACCCTTGCCAGCTTCTTCCGCTTGGCGTCCGTGCGGATGTCGAGCAGCCACTCCCCCCACCCCTCGTCGACGACGGGCTCGCCGTGCTCCTTCAGGACCAGGCCCCAGTGCTTGCGCCAGAACTTCTTCTCGGAGGCCTGGGTCTGGAACCCGTTGACGTAGCAGATGTTGTAAAGGCCGTCCGCCGGCGACGCCTCGCGGTCCCGGACGACGATCCCCACCGGCTCGGGAACGGGCCGGTTGCCGCCGAGCTGGTAGTCGAAGTCCGTCCCGGTCGGCGGCAGGTCGCGCGGGGCGGCGTACGACGGATCCGCGACCAGCGTCCCGACGAGGAGGAGCGCCACGACGAACCATCCGCGCAGAAGCATGTGTCGATGATCCCACCCGCGTAACCAAGCGGGCGCGTGGCACGTTGTTGGGGCACCACCGAGAAGGGACCACCCACCCCATGTCGCCCCTGCGCACCAGAATCGCGGTCCTCACCTGCACGGCCGCCACCATCCTCGCCTGCGGATCTGTCACCACCGGCTCCGCCCAGGCCCAGGCTCCCGCTCCCCACGGCACCGGTCTCGACCGGCTGCTCGACTCCGACGTGACCTCCGCGCGTGCGATCGCCACGTTCAACGCAGTCCCGACCGCCGACCAGGTGGCCGCACTGCGGTCGCTCGGCCTCGTCGTCCAGCCGATGAAGAAGCTTCCCCTCGCCCTCGTCCAGGGCCCGGTCGCCGCGCTCACCGAGGCGGTCGGCAACGGCATCGCCCGCGACGTCTACCCGGACGAGGAGCTGACCTACCACGACACCGCCTCCACCGACGTGGTGTCGTCCTCCATCGGAGCCGCGAAGGCCCTGCGCGCCAAGGGCTTCACCGGCAAGGGCGTCACCGTCGGTGTCGTCGACTCCGGCTGCGACGGGACCCACCCCGACCTGTCCGAGCGGATCGACCACAACGTCACCCTGGTCAGCGCGGAGTACGCCAACCAGGAGCCCAACGAGAGCAACACGCTCGTCGTCCCGATCGACCAGGGCCCCTACAACAACACCGACCTCGGCAGCGGCCACGGGACGCACGTGGGCGGCATCATCGCCGCCGACGGCACCACCGGCCCGGCGCACCTCGGTGTCGCCCCGGACGCCAAGCTCGCCTGCTTCGCCATCGGCGCGGTGATCACGACCACCGCCGTGGTCACGGCGTACGACTACATGCTGCGCCAGCCGAAGATGCTCGGCATCGACGTCATCAACAACTCCTGGGGCAACAGCTTCCGCCAGTACGACCCGCGCGACCCGGTCAACGTCGCCACGAAGGCAGTCACGGAGAAGGGCGCGACGGTCGTCTTCTCGGCCGGCAACTCGGGGTACGAGAACGGCGAGGCCAGCGTCAGCCCGTTCAACCAGGCTCCCTGGGTGATCTCGGTGGCCGCCAGCGACATCAACCGCGTGCGCGGCAGCTTCTCCTCCAACGGCGCCCAGTACGACAACATGCAGGCCGTGCCGATCGGCGAGGGTGGCCACACCGTCGCGCTCGGCGACCGCACCGGGCTCACCTGGCCCGACATCTCGGCCCCCGGCGTCGACATCTCCTCGACGTGCGACAGCACCGGCACCGTCATCGGCCCCTGCGGGCCCGGCGAGAACGCGTCCGCCTCCGGTACGTCGATGTCCGGTCCCCACATCGCCGGAGCGGCCGCCGTGCTCAAGCAGGCCAACCCGAAGCTCACGCCGGCCCAGGTCCAGGACGCCCTGACCGCCACCGCGAGCGCCGTCCTCGACGACAAGAAGAACCGCGTCCCCCAGTGGCAGGTCGGCTACGGCCACGTGAACCTCGACCTGGCGGTGGCCCTGGTCCGGGGCGCCGGCTGGCAGCAGGACCTGCGCGCCGCCACCCACCAGGCCGAGCAGCGGATGCTGAAGGCCGACCCATGGAAGGTCTCGCGCAGCGACGTGTGGCAGAAGGACGCGCCGCCGGCCTCCGCGGGCGGCTCGGACTCCGCGACGTACGACGTCACCGTGCCGAAGGGCGTCGACCGGCTCAAGCTGGTCCTCGTCTACCCGACGCCGGGCATCGTGGCGAACCTCGCCCAGTACACCGCCACGGTCAGCCGTGACGGTGAGGTGGTCGGCACCAGCGAGACCAACGTCGGCTACGCCCTCGGCGTCGCCACGCTCCTGCTGAAGGACGTCGGCCCGGGCACGTACACGGTCGACGTCACTGGCGACTACGCGGCGTCCGACCCCGACACCATCGACAGCGACTCGGTCAACGGCCGCGTCGTCTGGCTCCAGGTGGCGCAGCTCCGCCACCGCTGACGGACTGCTGGTCGGTGCCGTTCGTCACTGGGCTGACGGCGGCGCCGGCCAGCGCCCGTCCACCGATCCACCGTGCTGCCGCGGACGGTCAGAAGTCGAACCCGTCGAACATGTCGCCGATGCCGTCGCCGATCCCGCCGATGGCGTCACCGATGCCGTCGCCGATCCCCCCGAGCATGTCGAATCCGCCGAACCCGCCGAAGAGCAGGCCGGCGAACATCCAGTCCATGGGCGTGAAGGCACCGAAGTAGCCGCGCGCGTAGGGCTGGTAGGCCGCACCACCCTGGTAGTAGGGCACCCGCTGGGAGCCGACCATCACCATCCGGGAGTCGGGCTCGGCGCCCGCGCTCACGCGCTCGGCGTCGAGCGCGCAGGCAGGGACGTCGCGGGTGGCGCCTCCGGGCGGCGTCCAGGGCACGTCGGCCAGGGACAGGCCGTGGCGTGGATCGAAGAAGCACGGCGGGCGGCGGGACGGCAGCGGCTCGCCCGCCACCCGCGCGCGGACGCACGCGATTGCGTAGCGCCCGTCTTCGATGATCTCGGTGACGTGCCGGATGTGCTCGGGCTCGGCGATGGCGTCGCCGGCCGTCTTGGCGGCCTCGTAGGCGTCGAGCGCGCGCTGGTAGTCGGCGTTCTGGCCCTCGTCGAGCTGGTGGCCGGAGAGCTCGTAGTCGAGCTCCTGGAGGGCCACGCCCAGCGCGGTGATGTCCTCGAACGCCAGCTTCTTCACGGGCGCGAGCTCGACGGCCTTCTTCTCGAGCGCACGGTTCTTGCCGGCCTTGCTGGCCAGCCCGACCGCGCCGAGCACGACGGCCAGGAGCAGGAGCACGACGACCAGAGTCATGACGTCAGGATACGGCGGCAGAAAAGCGCTGACCCGCCCGAAACTTTCGGGCGGGTCAGCGACGAGTTTCGGACGGGTCAGCGCGCGCTGTAGTCCCGGAAGCCGCGCTTGGTCTTGCGGCCCAGGTAGCCGGCCGTCACCAGGTGCTCCAGGAGTGGCGCGGGCGCGAAGCCGGGCTCACGGAACTCGAGGTAGAGCTCGCGCTGGATCGCCAGCGACACGTCGTTGCCGACCACGTCGAGCAGCTCGAACGGGCCCATCGGCAGCGCACAGCCCTGCTTCATGGCCACGTCGATGTCGTCGGCCGTCGCGTAGTGGGCCTCGAGCATCTTGACCGCGTCGTTGAGGTAGGGGAACAGCAGCGCGTTGACGATGAAGCCCGCCCGGTCCCCGCACTTCACGGCGACCTTGCCGACCTTGTCGCAGAGCGCCAGCACCGTCTCGGTCACCGACTCGTCGGTGGTCACGGTGGAGACGACCTCGACCAGCTTCATGATCGTCGCCGGGTTGAAGAAGTGCATGCCGATGACGTCCTGCGGACGCCGGGTCACCTTGGCCATCGAGATGATCGGCAGGCTGGAGGTGGTGGTCGCGAGGATCGCGCCGGGCTTGCAGATCTCGTCGAGGTTCTCGAACAGCGTGGTCTTGATCTTCAGGTCCTCGGCGATCGCCTCGACCACGATGTCGACGTCCTTGAGGTCGTCCAGGCTGGTCGTGCCGGTCACCCGGGCGAGGACCTCGGCCTTGGCCTCCTCGGTCGTCTTGCCGCGCTGGATCTGCTTGTCGAAGTTCTTCGTGATCGTCGCAACGACGCCCGCGACCTTGTCCTGGCCACGCCCGACGAACAGGACGTCGTACCCGGCCTTGGCGAAGACCTCGACGATCCCACTGGCCATGGTGCCGGTGCCGACCACGCCGACCAGCTTGATGTCGTGCTGGAGCTGGGGCTTGTCGTCGGCGCTGGGGGTCTGCGCGTCGGCGACGACGACCGGGCTGTCGGCGGCCTCGTAGGTGTAGAAACCACGGCCGGACTTGCGGCCGAGGAGGCCTGCGGTGACGTATTGCTTGAGCAGCGGCGCCGGCGCGTGCAGCCGGTCCCGGCCCTGCTTGTACATCGTGTCGAGGATCTCGTACGCCGTGTCGAGGCCGATCAGGTCCAACAGCGCCAGCGGGCCCATCGGGTAGCCGCAGCCGAAGCGCATCGCGGCGTCGATGTCCTCGCGGGAGGCGTAGCTGCCTTCGTACATCGCGACCGCGTGGTTGAGGTAGCCGAAGAGCAGGGTGTTGGCGATGAAGCCCGCCTTGTCGCCGCAGACGACGGGGTTCTTGCCGAGCGTCTCGACCAGGGCCTTCACGTCGGAGAGCACCTGCTCCTCGGTGACGACGGTGCGCACGATCTCGACCAGGTTCTGGACGGGGGCCGGGTTGAAGAAGTGCACCCCGATCACGCGGCCGGGCGCCGCGTTGGCGGTGGAGATCTCGGTGACCGACAGCGATGAGGTGTTGGTGGCCAGGATCGCGTCCGGGGAGACGACGTCGTCGAGCTGCCGGAACAGGTCCTTCTTGACCTCGAGCGACTCGACGACCGCCTCGACGACGAAGTCGGCGTCGGACAGGTCCTTCATCGAGGTCGAGAAGGAGATCTTGCCCAGCAGCTCGGCCTGCTCGGCCTCGGTCATCTTCTCGCGCTTGACCGCACGTCCGGTGGAGTGCTCGAGGTGCCGCCGTCCGCGCTCGAGCGCCTCGTCGTTGAGCTCGACGCCGACCACGGAGAACCCGTTGCGGGCGAAGACCTCCGCGATGCCGGCCCCCATCGTGCCGAGGCCGATGACGCCGATGGTGCCGAAAGTGCGCGCAGAATCGCTCGAGGTGCTGGTCATGGGCGCATCATGGCACGGTGCGACGGGGTACCGCCGTGAGCAAGTTCACTGGCGGGTAACTTGTCCGCCCACCGGTCGCGCCGTCGTCGTACGCGGGTAGATTCGCGCTTCGTGAGACTCGTCGTTGCGCGCTGCCAGGTCGACTACGCCGGTCGGCTGACCGCCCACCTCCCGATGGCGACCCGGGTGCTGATGATCAAGTCGGACGGGTCTGTGCTCGTGCACTCCGACGGCGGCTCCTACAAGCCGCTGAACTGGATGTCGCCGCCCTGCACACTGCACGAGGGTACGACGGAGGCCGGCCAGGTCGAGTGGACCGTCACGAGCAAGACGGACGACACCCTCCGGATCCTGATCGAGGAGATCCTCAGCGACGACTCCCACGACCTCGGGATCGACCCCGGACTCCAGAAGAACGGCGTCGAGAAGCACCTGCAGGAGCTCCTGGCCGAGCACCCCGCGACGCTGGCGGAGGGGTTGAGCCTGGTCCGGCGCGAGTTCCCGACCGCGATCGGACCTGTCGACCTGATGTGCCGCGACGCCGACGGCCGCAGCGTGGCCGTCGAGATCAAGCGGCGTGGGGAGATCGACGGCGTCGAGCAGCTGACCCGCTACCTCGAGCTCCTCAACCGCGACCCGCTCCTCTCCCCCGTGCGCGGCATCTTCGCCGCCCAGGAGATCAAGCCCCAGGCCCGAGTGCTCGCCACCGACCGTGGCATCGCCTGCGCCGTCGTCGACTACGACGCGCTGCGCGGGCTCGACGACCCCACTCACCGGCTCTTCTGAGCGTCGGAAATCCCCCGGGCGGACTATGGCTGCGCGCGACACCGCTCCCTAGCGTGGAACGGATCCACTGCAGACCTCGGGAGCCGTCATGGCACGGATTCACAGTCGTTCACCCCGCCTGTCTTGGCTGCGCCGCCCCCTCGGGACCGCGGTCGCGCTCACGGTCACCCTCGCGCTGACCGTGACCGGTGTCCTGTCGCCGGCGCACGCGGACAGCACGACGACGATCACCTTCGACGAGCTCCCCTCGGGCACCACCGTCGAAACCCAGTACTCCGCCCAGGGCGTCACCTTCGTGCAGACCGCGGGCGAGTTCGGCTCGAGCGGACTCCCGATGACGCTGGCCGACGCACCGTTGGCGAACACCGACTCCAACGTCGTCGAGTCCACCTGCTTCGGCTGCGAGTTCGTGCCCCACTCGATCCGGGCCAACTTCGCCACCACCGCGCGGATCGTGTCGGCGTACGTCTCCAGCGGGTGCACCACCGCGACCGTGAGCATGCGCGGCTACTCCGCCGGCGGTAACGTCGTCGGCACCGACGCCGCTCTCGTGGGCGACACCGCGATGGTGCCGCTGACGATCACCGACCCGGAGGGCTCGGACATCGCCTTCGTCCGGTTCTTCGACGACCAGCCGGGCTGCCAGATCCGTGTGGACACCCTCGCCGTGACCCTTCCCGACGTCGGGCCGCCGGCGGATGTCGCCCTCAGCACCTCCGCGAGCGTGGTGACGGTCGCGGCCGGCGCCCCCCAGACGGTCCCCATCACCGTGACCAGGGTCAACGGCTCGAGCGGCGACCTGACCCTGTCCATGACCGGCCAGGGCGCCGGAGTCACACCGACGTTCACCCCGAACCCGGTCGGCGGCAGCGGCACCTCCAGCCAGCTGGTGGTGTCGGCGTCCACGTCCACGCCGTTCGACGAGTCCGGGCTCACCCAGGTCACCGTCACCGGCACGCCCGCCTCGGGGGCGGTTGCCCCGGCGCCACGCACGACCGGGTTCCGCCTGCGCGTGGTCCCGACCCTCACGACCACCGCGCCGGCGGCGATCAGTGCGCCGATCTGCGGCGCAGCCACGGCGACCGTCTACCAGGGCATCGTCTTCGGGTACGCCGGCACCGTGACGATGGGCGCCACCGGCGTCCCCGCGGGCGTGGCCGTGACCTTCGCACCGCCCACGGCGGGCGGGCCGACCAACCCGTCGATGCACCAGATGCGCGTCGCCCCTGCTCCGGGCTCGGCCACCGGCACCACCAACATCGTGGTCCAGGGCACCGGAGCGGACGCCACCACGCGCTCGGACACGGTGGCGCTGTCGGTGACCCCCGTCCAGTTCGTGGAGGTCCCGGCCAGTGCGACGCCCGGCCAGAGCATCAGCCTGCGCAGCTCCGGTTTCTGCCTCGGGAGCGAGTTCCGCTTCGGCAACGCCCAGGCGACCGTCACCCCCGGCGTCGACGCCTACAACGCCGACCGGACCCGGGTGACCCTGACCGTGCCGAGGCTCGCCACGACCGGCCCGGTCCGGGTGCGGGCCTCCGGGATCGAGGTCGGCGCAAGCGGAGCGGTCGCGATCCGCGAGTTCCGGCGGACGACGGGCTTCAGGTTCGCCAACAACTACGGGAACCACCCGATGAACCACGCCATCCTCGAGAAGACCTACGGGCGCGGCGAGACGAACCTGTCCATCGACCTGTGCTGGCCGTTCGGGTGCTCGATCGTCACGGACTGGATCGACCCCCTGGCGTGGGTCTTCATGAAGATCGCCAACGAGGTGCTCACCAGTGGTTCCTGCTTCGGGCTCGCGATGACCGGGCAACGCCTGGCCAAGGGCCATGAGCCCATCGCCCCCTATGCTCCGGCCGGCTCGGCCACGCCCTGGGACCTGACCGGGCCCAGCGGACCGGCCCCCGCGATCCGCAACACGATCGCGGGCTGGCACTCGGTCCAGCTCAGCACCCAGTTCATCCAGAAGTGGGTCCGGGAGTTCGTCAACAACGCCGTGCAGCCCGCCGAGATCCTGCGCAGCCGCTTCAGCGCGGTCTCGCCGACCAACCCGGCCATGGTCTCGATCAAGAGCGGCTCCAGCGGTCACGCCTTCATCGCCTACGGCTTCCGCGGGCTGCCCGGCGGGGCGTGGGAGGTCGACATCAACGACTCCAACATCCCCTACGACCTGGCCGAGGAGACCGACGCCGACGGCAGCACGCACCTCGACCGGCTCAACCTGAGCACCCTGCACTTCGACGGCTCCGGCAACTGGACCTACCCCGGCCTGGGCTGGAGCGGCGGCCGGGCCACCGTCGCGCTGGTGCCCATGAGCGAGTGGCCGCGGGATCCGAGCATGCCGACCGGATTGCGTGACCTGCTGTCGCTGATCGTCCCGTTCGGCGACGCTCCCGCCGGCATGGTGACCGACGCCGATGGCCGCACGCTGTCCGCGGACGGCACCGGCTCGCTGCCGGGACAGACGTTGCCCCTGCTCCAGGGACCGGACGACCACCAGGTGGCCTTCATGATCGAGGGCACCGGTCCGCTCACCTACAGCGTGCCCAACACCGACGCCCGGACCTACGGTCAGGGCCTCGTCGGCCCCGGGCTGGCGGCCCGCGTCGACGGCATCGAGGCCACCGCTGGTCAGACCGACCTGATCGGCAGCGACGCCGGGACCGGGACGGTCTGGCTCGACCCGGCCGGCGCGGCCGGCGCCCTGGAGGTGGAGGTCGCCCGCGAGGAGTCCGGCACGGGTGACGCCCAGCGGCTCGTCGACCTCGACCTCAACGGAGTCGGCGACGACCAGGTGCTGGTGAAGGTCCCCGACGGCAGCGGCCCGCTCGTGGTCGAGAACGCCGGCGGGACCGCGACCGTGACCGGCACCGTCGGTCGCACCGGCACCGGAGGGCTGCCCGGCACCGTGCGGCTGCCCGCGACAGAGCTCGCGTCCGGCGAACGACTGCTGGTCAAGCCGAAGAGCTGGCGCCATCTGGGCAGCAAGCCGACGGTGGTCGAGGTCCGTTCCGCGGGCGGCGACCTCGTCTCCAGCACGACGGTCCGCCCGAAGTCGCCCGACCTGCTCAAGAAGACGAGCGCGAAGCTGACCACGGTCAAGCCAACGAAGCGGCTGCTCGTCGTCAGGGCCCGTACCGAGAAGATGCCGGCCGGCTCCCAGCTGGTGCAGAAGGTCCAGGTGCTCCGCGGGAAGAAGGTCGTGCGCACCATCCAGCGCGACAAGACGTGGCGGGGCGGCACGTCCCGGTGGACGGCCAAGCTCAAGCTGCCGGACGGTCGCTACCAGCTGAGGCTGGTCTCGGCCGCCGCCGTGGTGCGGAACGGCGTACCGATCAGCGACGTAGCCCGGCGTACGACCTCGGTCCGGCTGCGTTGACGGACTGACACAATGCGCCGGTGCGGATCTTCCACCTGGCCCTGAGTTCCGAGTGGGAGTCGGCGACCCGGGTGGGCAGCTACACCACGTCCACGCTCGGCCGGACGCTCGCCGAGGAGGGATTCATCCACGCCAGCCGCGGCGACCAGTGGCAGGGCGTCCGCGACCGCTACTACGGAGGCGTGAGGGAGCCGCTGGTCCTCCTCGTGATCGACACCGACCGGCTGGCCTCCCCGGTGGTCGAGGAGACGCCGCCGGGAGCCGACGAGACGTTCCCGCACGTCTACGGGCCGATCAACACCGACGCGGTCGTCCAGGCCGTGCCGCTCGACACGGACGGCGAGCCGCCGACCGAGTCGTTCTCCTCGCTGTTCCTGCGCGAGCTGATGCTCAACGCGATGCTCGGCCTGGGGCTGGTGCTGCTGGTCGCCCTGGCCGCGCTCGCCGGCCGTGCGGTCGACGACGAGTGGGGCGCCCTGCTCGGGACCCTCGTCGGTCTCACCCTCGGTGTCCCCGTGGTGATCGCGATCCACCGCCGGCGGAACCGGCGCTAGACGGCCGGGGTCGGTCCGGCCGTGCCGTTGACCAGGCGGCTGAACTGCGGCGGACGGCACACCCGGCACGGCTCCAGGTTGCTGCCCGGGATGTCGGTCAGTGGCACCATGTGCGCCTCGGTGCGCGCCTCGGGCAGTGTGCAGTCGGGCAGGTGGTACGACGACCCGCCGGCGACGACGTAGCCCTGCAGGTTCGCGACGGGGTTGTCGGCACCGCCCTGGCGCTCGACGGCGAGCGCCACCCGCTCCACCGCGGCCTCGAGCCGGGCCAGGTCGGTGCGCTGGTTCTGCACCAGCAGCAGCGCGGAGCCGAGCACCACGATCCCGAGGCCGACGAGGCCGCCGGAGATCAGGTAGGGGAACTGGGAGGGCACGAAGTTGCTGCTGGCCGCGCCGTTCCAGCCGAAGAACATGACCAGGAAGCCGAGCAGGCACAGCAGCACGCCCAGCTGTCCACCGAGCTTGCCCAGGTTGTTCTGCCCCGGGAGGTGCGGGAGAGAGAGGTTCGACATGGTGACTCCTAAGCTCCGAGGTAGGCCTCACGGAGGTTGACGTTGCGGATCTCGTCGCCCACGGCGGTGTGGACGAGGGTGCCCTTTTCCATGATGAGCGCGCGATCGGCGAAGGGCAGGGCGCCGGCGTTCTGCTCGACCATCAGCACCGTGGTGCCGTCGGCCTTGATCCGGGAGGTGACCTCCCAGACCGTGCGGGCCAGCGTGGGGCTGAGGCCCAGCGAGGCCTCGTCGATCAGCAGCAGCCGCGGCCTCGACATCAGCGCCCGGCCGACGGCCAGCATCTGCTGCTCACCTCCCGAGAGGGTCCCCGCCTCCTGGTCCTCACGCTCGGCGAGGCGGGGGAAGTAGTCGAACACCAGGTCGAACTGCTCGCGCACCATCTTCGGCGACCGGCGCCTGCTCCACGCCCCGAGGCGGAGGTTCTGGCGAACCGTGAGCCTCGGGAACACCCGCCGCCCCTCCGGGCACAGCGAGATCCCCTGGCGCACCCGGGCGGACGGCGCCTTGCGCCCCAGCGACTTGCCGTCGAGCAGCACCTGGCCCGACTGCGGGCGCAGCAGCCCGGCAACCGTGCCGACCGTGGTCGTCTTGCCCGCGCCGTTGAGCCCGAGCAGCACGCACACCTCGCCCTCCTGCACCTCGAAGCTGACGCCGTGCAGCACCGGGTGGGGGCCGTAGCCGACCACGAGGTCGCGGATCTCCAGCAGGGCGGTCATCTCACAGGCTCCAGGTCCACGCGGGTCGCGCCGGCGGCCGGCTCGTCGGGGTCCTCGCCCAGGTAGGCGCGGACCACCTCCGGGTGCCGGCGTACGACGTCGGGGGAACCCTCGGCGAGCACCTCGCCGAAGTTGAGGCAGTAGACGTAGTCGGAGACGCGGGTCACGAGCGGCACGTGGTGGTCGATCATCACGACGGTCAGGGCGAACTCACGGCGCAGGTCGAGCAGGATGTCTCCCAGCGCGTGCGCCTCCTCGGGGCCCATCCCCGAGCCGGGCTCGTCGAGCAGCAGGAGGTCGGGGTCGGTGGCGAGCACCGTGGCGATCTCGACCCGCTTGAGGACGCCGTAGGGAAGGTCGGCCACCCGCTCGTCGCGGACGTCGCGGAGCCTGAGCAGGTCGAGGATCAGGTCGCCCCGCTCCGCCACCCGCCGCTCCTCCGCGAACGAGGCCGGGCTGCCGGCGATGCCGGCCCACGGGTCATAGCTGATCTGCAGGTGCTGGGCGGTGGCCAGGTTGGTGGCCACGGTGGCGTTCTTGACCAGGCCGACGTTCTGGAACGTGCGGCCGATCCCGAGCGCGGTGCGCTGGTGCACCGGGAGCCCGGTGATGTCGCGTCCGCGATAGCCGATCCGGCCCGACGTGGCCTTGTAGAAGCCGGTGATGCAGTTGAAGAGCGTGGTCTTGCCGGCTCCGTTGGGGCCGATGATTCCGACGATCTCCCACTCCCCAGCACGGATGCTGACGTCCCGGAGGGCCTTGATGCCGCCGAAGTTGATGCTGACGTGGTCGATCTCAAGCACGGACATCGGACACCTCCACGTCCTGGGTGCCGCCGGCGTGCGGGTCGAACCGCCCGCCCGCGAGCCAGCCCCGGATCGGCGCGACCTGCTGGCCGATACCACCCGGGTAGAGCGTGAGCGTGAGCACGAGCAGGATCGGGCCGACGACCAGGGCGATGAACTCCGTGGGCAGGCCGAGCACGCCCTCGAAGAAGCCGCCCAGGTTGAACATGCTGACCAGGGCGCCCTCCTCGAGCAGCGCGAAGAACACCGAGCCGATCACGACGCCGACGCGGTTGCGCAGGCCGCCGACGACGGTCATCAGGATGAAGAGGAGCGCCAGCCGGAAGTCGAACGAGCTGCCCACGATCACCTCGTCGTGGTGGGCAATCAGCGACCCGGCGATCCCGGCGAACAAGCCGGACACCGCGAACGCGACCAGGATGTAGGCCCGCACGTTGATGCCGTACGACGACGCGACGCGCGGGTTCTCGCGGAGCGCCGCCATCGCCCGGCCTGCCTTGGACGCGGTCAGCCGCCAGTCCAGCCAGAGCACGAGGGCGAGGAAGCCGAGGCACAGGAAGTAGTAGCGGTAGCCGCTGGCGAAGAGCTCCGGGCGGGGCGCGGGCTTGCCGCCCTCACCGCCGGTGAGGGCGGAGATGCCGAAGAGGGTTTCCTGGGCAAAGGTGCCGTAGGCCAGGGTCACCAGCGCGAAGTAGAGACCCGTGAGCCGCAGCGACACGGCACCGAGCAGGACCGCCTGCAGGGCGCCGAGCACCGCGGCCACCCCGATCGCCAGCCAGAAGCTGAGCTCGAGGTTGGTGACGACGTAGGCCGACGCGAAGGCACCGATGCCGACGAACGCCTGGTGCCCGAACGAGATCTGGCCGCAGTAGCCGAGCAGTACGTTGAGGGAGAGTCCACCGATGGCGTAGATGGCGGCCAGCGAGGCGACGTCGATGTCGGAGACGCCGACCTCGAACGGGGACAGGAAGTTCACCGGGAACGCGAAGACCACCCAGGCGAGGAGGACCCACACCACACCGCGGGCGAACCAGCCGCCGGTGCCGGGGCGGAACTCCTTGTGCTGGCCGGCCGGCTCGAGGGCCTCGCCGTCGGTCTCGTCCGGGTCCTCGGCGGGGACCACGGGGAGAACCGTGGTCTCGTCGTCGACCGGGACGCGAGGAACCTCCGTGGTGCTCATGCTGTCGCCGCCCGTCCGACGAAGATGCCCTGCGGACGGATCAGCAGCACGGCGAGCAGGAAGCCGAACAGCAGCATCGCGCGGGCACCCGGGATCTCGATCATCATCGACAGCGTCCCGAGCTGCTCGACGACGCCGACCGTGAGGCCGCCGGCGACCGCTCCGGGCATGCTCCGCATCCCGGCCAGGACGGCCGCCATGAAGCCGGGCAGCAGCGCCCGGCCGGCACCGAAGGTCAGGAAGCCGGCGGTGAACGTGGTGTTGGGTCCCGACAGGATGCCGGCCAGGCCGCCGAGCAGAGCCGCGATCGCCCAGGTCAGCATCGAGACCCGGCGGACGCTGATGCCGACCAGCTCGGCCGCGGTCGACTCCTGCTGCGCGGCCTGGATGGCCAGGCCCGAGGGCGAGCGGAAGAACAGCGCCAGCGCGATCGAGGCCACGATCAGCACGCCGACGGTGATCAGCTGCTGGACGGTGACCGGCGCTCCGAACGGCGGCACGAGGAAGAAGCCCTCGGAGATCTTCGGCATGCTCATGATCAGCGTCTCGTTGAACTGCCAGAACTGGAAGCCGACCGCCGCCAGGGCGACGCCGGCCGTGCCGACGAGCACGGTGACCCGCGAGGCGTTGCGCAGCGGATGGACCACCAGCCGTTCGGTGAGCAGCCCCATGGCCACCGCGACGGCGAGCCCGAAGCCGATCGCGGCCGGATAGCTCCACTCCCACATCACGTGGGCGGCGTACGCCGCGAACAACCCGGTGGTGCCGAACTCCGCCTGGGCGAAGTTGAAGACGCCGGAGGCCCGGTAGACCAGCACGATGCCCAGCGCCACCAGGGCGTAGACGCTGCCCTGGAGGAGCCCGGTGACCAACGCGATGCCGAGCTCGTTGGGGAGGCTGGTGCCGGTCACGGCCGTTCGTTCCTGCGGACCGTGACGTACTCGGAGCGACCGCAGTCCGCCTGGAGCAGGTTCGCCGCTGTGCCACCGAACCTCGAGCTGAAGCTGGCCGGGGGGTAGACGCCCGTCTGGAAGTTCTTCACCCGGGCGATCGTGGACATGAACGACTCACGGGTGAGGTTCTTGCCCGTCGCCTCCAGCATCGCACCGACCACCTTCTCGATGCCGTACATCGCGACCCCGATGTCGTCGGGGTTGGCTCCGTCGTTCTTCTCGCGGTAGGCGTTCACGAACGCTTCGTCCTGTCGCATCACGTCCATCCCGGGGAACGGTGAGTAGAACAGCGCGCCGTCGACGTCCGGACACCCCACCTGGGTCACGATGTTCAGCCCGTTGGTCAGGCCGGGGCCGATGAAGGTGACCTCGCACGGCATCGACTTGGCGACGTTGAGCAGCGAGCTCGGGCTGGCGTTCCAGACCACGGCCGAGGCCTGGCTCTGGCAGATCGCCGTGCCCACCGCGGGCGCGTCGGAGGTCGTGTTCTTCGGGATCCGCCGGGAGAGCACGAAGTTGCTGCCGGCGGCGTCGCCGACGGCCGCGTCGGCCAGGTTGTAGAAGTTGTCGAGGCTGTCGTTGTCGGCGACGATCAGCGCCACCCGCTCACCGTCGAACTCCGAGCCGACCACGTTGGCCAGCAACGGCACCTGCTGCTCGTAGGTCAGCGACAGTGCGAAGTACGTCGGCAGGTCACTGAGGGCGCCCAGCCCCGGGCGGGTCTCGTGGACGCCGGCCGACAGGTAGGGCACGCCAGCGGCGGCCGCATAGCGGGCACAGGCGTCGATCTGGTCGGCCCCCGCGCCGCCGATGAGGAGGAAGACCTCCTCCTGCTCGGCCATCTTCTTGCACTCGGTGCGGGCCTTGTTGGGGTCGAACCCGTCGTCCTCGAAGAGCACCTCCACCTTGCGGCCGTTGATACCGCCGGCCCGGTTGACGGCGTCGAAGAACACGCCGACACCCCGCTCGAACGACGCCTGCGGGATCGCGGCCGCTCCGGTGACCGGCGCGTGCACGCCGATCTTGATCGAGTCGTCGGTGACGCCGGTGCTGTTGCCCCCGGCCGCGCCACTGCCGCCGCCCGAACCGCCGGAACCTCCGGAGCCCTCGAGCCCACCACCGCCGCCGCTGCCGGTCCCTCCGGACCCCCCGGATCCCGAGCCCCCGCTGAGGCTCCCCGAGCCGCCACCGGAGCCGAGGCCGCCGTTCTTGCCGGAGCCCGGTGCGCCGAGTCCGTCACCGGAGCCGCCCGCGAGACCGCCGGCCTGGGCACCCTGCTGGCCGGGGCCGGCGTACATCTGGTTGACGCCGGCCTTCTGGCCGCAGCCGGCGGTGATCAGCATCGCGACCGCGAACGCCGCCGCGGTCAGCCGCGTGGACATGCCCCCGCGCCTCATCGGCCGGTCCTCAGGTCGCGACCGGTCTGGCGCAGGCGGTCGAGTGCACGGCTGACGCCGTGCCGCCCGGTCGCGGGCGCCGGACGCCCGTCGGGACCGAGCGCGAGCATGATCAGGTAGGCGAGCCCGAGCGCCAGCGGCGCCATCAGGAAGGCCGTGGGCGGGATGCCGGAGTGCCAGGCGGGCGTGGCCGCCATCGGTGCGGCGTCGAGCCTGCCCTGGGACTCGTCGGCCGCGGCAGCGGGCCGCTCGCCCGCCTGCGGGGCAGCGCCGTCGTTGACGGGCGCGAGCGCGGGGCCGCCGAGGCCACCGCCACTGCTGCCCGAGCCGAGGCTGGATCCGCCACCGCCGGTGCTGACACCCGAACCACCGGAGCCGGAGGAGCCGCTCTCGGGCGGCGCGTCGTCCTCACCGGAGCCCGGCGGGGGTGGTGTCGCCTTCAGCGCCAGGCCGACGCCCTTGTCCTTGGGTCCGACGAGGGCGAGCTGGAACGACTCGGGAGCCTCGACGTCCTCGACGAGCACGACCGAGCGGGAGTCGGTGTTGCCCTCCTCGAGCCACCCCGCTGCGATGTCGGTCAGGTCGAAGCGCCACAGGCCCTTCTTGGTCCGCTTGCCCTTGGCGGAGGTCTTCTTGCAGTCGTAGGTCGGCTGGTCCTTCCAGGCCGCGGCGGAGCCGTCGGCCCAGAAGAGCTCGGTGACCGGGCAGGCCAGCACCTTGGCCGACTCGGCGTTCGCGTTGGCGCCGGGGTCCTCGCTCTCGCGGAGGACCATCTGGAACGACTTCACCGTGGCGCCGGTCTCGGCCTTGAGCCGGACCTCGATGGCGGAGACCTTCTCGGGGTCCCCGGTCACGGCGCCCACCGGGATCGATCCCTTGGGCGTCGTGGGGGTCGGCGCCTGCGGTGCCGCCAGGATCCCCGTCTCGGGCGGCGGCTCGTTGGCCAGCCACCACCACCCTGCCTTGACCACTTCGGCCCCGCGCTTGTCGCCGGGATCGGGTGACTTCCTGTCCGCCGCGTCAGCGGGCCCTGCACCCACGAGCGGGATGGCAAGACCGAACAGCAGCGCGGTGAAACCGGCGCGCCAGGTCGTCGACATGGCTCTCCTTCTTGACCAGTGGCTCCCCTGCCCCCGCAAACGAACGACCCGCCGACGGGTTACGTCGGTCACACGGAGAGCTCAACCGGCCAGCGCGGCAACCTCCTCGGCGACGCCCCAGCTGAGGGTGACGCCCGCGCCGCCGTGGCCGTAGCAGTGGATGACGTCGCCGACCCGCTCGAGCCGCACGGCGGGCCGCACCGGACGCAGGCCGACCTTGTGCCGCAGCACGCGGGCCCCGCACAGCTCCGGGACGAGCCGCGCGGCCCGCTCGAGGATCTCGGCCGCCGCCTCCGTCGAGGGTGTGCGGCTCCACTCCCCCTCCTGGTCGGTCCCGCCGACGACGATGTCCTTGCTGCGCGGCACGACGTACGTCGGCCCGGCCGCGTCGAGCCACCAGCGGTCGAGCCCGACCTGCTCGACGTACACGACCTGTCCGCGCACGGGCACCACGGTCCGGTCGCTGCCCAGCAGCCGGGCGCCGAGGCCCGAGCAGTTGACGACCAGGTCCGCGCCGGGCGGCAGCGCCTTCAGGTTCAGGCGGGTGATCGTGCCGCCGAGGTCGGCGACCCGTCCGGCCAGCCAGGCCAGGTACACGGGCATCTCGATGACCGGGGTGACGAACGTCCAGCCGTCGGCGTAGCCCGGCGGCAGCGCGGTCTCGCGGTCGAGCGACGGAACAGCGGGTCGCCACCACGGCTCGGTCTGCCGGACGCCGAACACCTCGGTGCCGGCCACCATGCGTACCCCTGAGTCCGGGTCCGTGTCGGCGATGGCGTCGAAGACGGAGTAGGTCGTCCTCGACCAGGCCGTCACCCGGTCCTGCGGAAGGGCGCGGTAGGGGTACCAGATCGCGGCGGCGACCGCCGACGTCGTCTCCAGCGGGAGGTCCCGGGCGACCACGTCCACCCGGTGGCCGGCCTCGAGCAGCTGGACTGCGCAGGACAGCCCGACGACCCCTGCCCCGACCACGCAGATCCTCATCCGGCCCTCCTCATGGCCCGAGTCTGGCGTACCCACGCGTAACCCGCCTCACGCCGGCGTCGTTGAGGCCTCGACGAAAGGAACTCGGATGCTCCGAACCGCCCGCGTTGTCCTGGCTCTCGTGGTGGCGCCAGCCCTCGCTCTGTCCGCTCTCTCGGTCTCTGCCGACGCTCACGAGGAGCGACCCGCCGAGTTCCCCGACGGCACGGGCAAGGTTCCGACCTTCCTCGGCTACGACAACCCGAGGCAACGCGTGGTCTGCAAGCCGGACTCCGACACCCGGATCGCCGCCCTGCCCGACGGCAAGGCCAAGAAGCGCAGCAAGCGCCTCCTGAAGGACTGCTCGTTCACCTCCATCCAGAGCGCGATCAACACGATCCAGCAGCGCAAGACCTCGGTCTACGTGCTTCCCGGTGTCTACCAGGAGCAGAGGTGGGCGAAGAAGAAGCGCAGCAACTACTGCTCCAACCTCGAGACGAGTTCCGACGAGCCGCTTGCGGACGGTGCCGAGTACATCGGCAGCCTGTCGTCGCCCGACACCGGCGCCAGCGCCGCCGAGGCGGACGGGTCCTCCGACCCGATCGCACTGTCGTACTACGACCAGCGTCGGTGCAAGACGAACCTCAACCTGATCTCGGTCTTCGGTGACAAGACCCCGAAGAACGAGTCGATCTCGTGCGACAGCACGTTCTGTGGCACCCAGATCGTCGGCACCGGTCGCACGATGACCGACGTCCGGATCAACAACAGGTTCCAGAAGCTCAACGGCATACGCCTCGACCGTGCCGGTGGAGCGCTTGTCCGCAACCTGACCGTCGAGCAGGCGGAGTTCAACGCCATCTACGTGCTCGAGACCGACGGCTTCGTCATCGACCGAGTCACGACCCGCGCCAACGACGAGTACGGCATCCTCGCGTTCGCCTCCGACCACGGCCTGATCCAGCGCTCCGACGCCTACTACAACGGCGACTCCGGCATCTACCCCGGTTCGGGCTCCGACCTCAACGCCGACAACGAGGAGCTCGAGGTCACGCGCTACGCGATCGAGATCCGCCACAACAAGAGCCACGACAACACGCTGGGCTACTCCGGCACCGCCGGCAACTCGATCTGGGCGCACCACAACGACTTCTACAACAACGCCACGGGCATCGCGACCGACTCGCTCTTCCCCGGCCACCCCGGCCTGCCGCAGGACCACGCCCGGTGGAGCAACAACCGGATCTTCTCGAACAACTCGAACTACTACACGAAGTACGTCGACACCGGCGTCTGCGCCAAGCCGATGAAGAAGCGCGGCTACATCAACGGCACCGTCTGCCCGGTCGTGCCGACCCCCGTCGGCACCGGGGTGCTGATCGCGGGCGGCAACTTCAACTCGACCGACCACAACTGGATCTACGACAACTGGCGCTACGGCACCATGCAGTTCTGGGTCCCGGCCGCCCTGCGCGACGAGTACGACCCCGCCCTCCAGAACGACACGTCCCACAACAACCACACGGTCGCCAACCAGATGGGCATCGCCCCCGACGGCACGATCAAGCACAACGGCCTCGACCACTGGTGGGACGACCAGGGTGACGGCAACTGCTGGGAGGACAACGTCTACTCCCGCGGCGAGCAGACCGACAACTTCACCGTCCCGCCGCTGCCGTGTGCAGACGGGGGCTCGTTCTTCACGCCGGGCGCTTCGGTCAAGGACGCCGGTTTCCTGAGCTGCAGCGAGTACGACCGCGACGACCCCGAGTTCCGTCACCCGCAGGGCTGTGAGTGGTTCGACGACCCGGAGAACCCGGAGGAGAAGGGTGCGGGCGCCTCCTCGCCCACCGCCGACCAGGACCCCGACACCCTGATCGCTGCGCCAGTCATCGCCGCCACCGGACTGCTCGTCCTGCTGGCCGGGCTGCGCCGCAGGCGCGGTGCGGAGCATGGCGCGTAGGGCCGCGCTCCTCGTCGTCCTCGCCCTCCTCCTGATGGGCGTGGGCGGGGTGGCGGTCGCGCGCAGCACCCCCACGCTGACCACTGCCGGGCCGACCTCCGTCGAGGGCACCGAGGCAACCACGACGTTCACGATCGCGGACCGCACGGTCCGTCAGGTCCGGTACGCCGACGGCGGCACGCTCCGCTACACCTTCCGGCTGACCAACGACGGGCGGATCCCGGTCACGGTCCTCGGCCTGGCCGACGGCCAGCCGGACCCGCGCCTGTTCGCACTCGTCGGACTGACCGGACCGGGCGGTGAGACGTCGATCCGGCTGGGAGCCGGCCAGGCCAAGGACGTGACCCTCGCGCTCACCATGGGCGGCTGCGAGTCGCTCTCGGCGCGAGCCGGCTCGTTCGTCTCCGAGGTGGTCGTCACCACCGAGTCCGCCGGCCTCTTCAGCGACGACGTGACCGTGACGCTGCCCGAAGAGGTCCACACGGGCTCCCCGCGCGAGGCGTTCTGCCCGGAGTCGACCGCCTCGTCCAGGCCACCAGGGTAGGCATCCACTCATCGCTGCCCAGCGCCCGTCACGCCCCGCGTGGCGGGCGCTGTCGTTGTCGCGTGCGGGCGACGTGACCGACCACACGTATGTTACCTACCATCAGTATGCGATGCTGGAGACTCCTTATTGACACTTTTTCAACAGGAGTTCACTTCATGGCCCCCGTCGTCCGGCTCGTCCTCACCGCCCTGGTCGCGGGACTCGCGACCCTTCCCCTCGCCACCGCTCCTGCCATCGCCGCGGGGCAGAGCGACGCGGACGTGGTGCGCCGCGCCGTCGTGTTCGAGACCACGAACGCCAACAACACGGCGGTGCCCTGCACTCCCGACGGCGAGGTGCGCAAGCTGCGCGCCACCCTGGTCGGTCCTCGCGACGAGGTCCACTCCGCCAGCGCCGACCGGATCAACGTGCTGGTGCACGACCGAGCCACCGGGTCGTGGTTCTGGAACCTGCGCAGCAACCCGTCGTACGACTACGCGACGAAGCTCGCCCAGCACGGGGAGACGTCGCTGGTGCTCGACCGCCTCGGGTACGACGACAACCCGCTCGCCGACGGCAACGACACCTGCCTGGGTGCCCAGGCGACGATCCTGCACCAGGTCGTCCAGCACCTGCGGTCGGCCAAGTACTCCTTCGCCGACAGCGACGACAAGGCCCCGGGAGCCATCCAGGTCGTGCTCCACGGCCACGCTGTCGGCGCCGCGATCGCCCAGCTCGAGGCGGCGACCTTCGACGACGTCGACGGCCTTGCCCTGATGTCGTGGGTCGACGGCGGCGCCTCGGACCGCGCCCGTGAGGAGGACTCCGAGCAGTCGGGGACGTGCCTGGAGGGCCAGGACTACGCGCAGTTCGGCACCCGCACGGAGTTCCGCGAGCTCTACTTCACGACGGCGTCGAAGCAGGTCCAGCGGGCGGCCACCGAGCGCCGCAACCCCGGCCCGTGCGGCGACGTGCTGAGCCTGGCCCAGATGGAGCTGGCCTCGGCGCGCACGACCCGCGAGATCGAGCCGCCCGTCCTGCTGCTCTACGGGAGCAAGGACGCCATGATCCGTGACGGTGCCGCCGCCGCGCAGGCCGACAGGTACTCCTCGGCCGAGCGGGTGCGCACCCGTGTCCTTGACGGCGCAGGCAGCGCGCTGGTGCTCGAGAAGACGGCCGCGAGGACACGCGGTCAGGTGCTCCGCTGGCTGACCTCGCTGGATCTCTGAGGGGTCAGGCTCCGGCCTCGCGGGGGGAGGTCGGGTCCGGGTCACCGCCGCCGCTCTCGCGGGCGACGTACTCCTCGATGTCCTCGAGGTCGCCGCGGCAGCGGGTGACGACAGCGAGCAGGTCGCTCATGGTGGCGACCTCCTCGACCTGCTCCTTGATGAACCACTGCATGAACTGCTCGGAGGCGAAGTCGGACTCCTCGCGGGCGGTCTTGAGCAGGCCGTTGATCTGCTCGGTGACCCGCTTCTCCTGGGCGAGGGCCAGCGTCACTGGGGCGACGACGTCATCGAAGCCGGCCTGGGGGGCCTCGACGCCCGGGATCAGGACCTCGGCGTCGATGTCGAGGAGGTACTGGACCATCATCAGCGCGTGACCGCGCTCCTCGAACGCCTGCTCGTAGAAGAAGCTGGCCATCCGCGGCATCGTCAGCGCGTCGTAGTAGACCGCGCAGGCGAGGTACTGGTTGTGGGCGGCGAGCTCGTTGCCGATCTGGGTGTTGAGCTGGTCGACGAAACGGGCTGCGGACACGGGGGCTCCTCGGGTTCAGGCGGCCTTGGGAAGCTTTTGCTTGCCGGACTTCTTGGTCGCGTCCACCTTGATCAGCTTCCGCTTCTTGACGGTATACCCGGTCGGCAGCGTGCCTTCCTTGAGCATGCGAATCGGGCAGCGCTTGCATCGATCCTTCGACACGCAGCACTTCGACTTCGGCAGGCTCTTGACCTTGCCCTTGGTCTTGGACACGCAGAGGACCCTACCATGACCTTAGGCATGCCTTACCTAAAGTCTCGGATGGTGTCCGCAACCTCCTCGCCCATTCAGGACCGCGCCCTCCAGCCTCCGGCGTCGTCCACCTCCATCGCGACCACGCCCGTGTTCGGCAACGGCCGGCTCAGGGGGAACCGGGGGTGGAGGTTGCCGGCGAGAACCGAGAGGGCCAGGGAGATCGCGCCGCCGTGGCTGACGACGAGGACGGCCTCACCGCGGTGCAGGTCGGCGATCTCCTCGAGCGCCCCAGCCATCCGGGAGATGACCTCGGCGCCGCTCTCCGCACCCTCGATCCGGGCCTCGAGGTCGCCGTCGAGCCAGCTCTCGACGGTCGGCCGGAACGGGTCGGGCTCGGCCGGCCGGCCGGCGTGCACGCCGACCCCGAACTCGCGAAGCCCCTCGCGCACCGTCACCCCGCAGCCGAGCATCGCGGCGGCGATCTCGGCCGTCTGCACCGCCCGCGCCATGGAGCTGGTCCACACGTGGGCGATCCGCTCCCCTTTCAGTGATTCGCCGAGCGTGCGGGACTGCTCCCGACCCACGTCGGTCAGGCTGCCGCCGTCATCGGCGAGCAACACGGTCTCGTAGTCGGCCTCGCCGTGGCGGGCGACGAGCACCCGAGCAGCGCACTGGAGGTCGGTCATCGGGGCAGGCTAGACCATGGCCCTGGGGCGCCGCCCGTACCGTGGCAGCGTGAAGCGAGAGACAGCCGGGCCCGGCCAGGAGTCGGTCTGGGACTACCCCCGGCCCCCGCGCGTGGAGCCCAGCGACGAGCTGGTCGAGGTCCGGCTCGGTGGCCGGGTCGTCGCCAGCACCCGGTCGCCGTACCGCGTCCTGGAGACCAGCCACCCGCCGACGTACTACCTGCCTCGGGGTGGGTTCGGCGACGGCGTCCTGCGACCGACGGCCGGCTCGACCTCCTGCGAGTGGAAGGGCCGGGCCAGCTACTTCGACCTGGTCGTGCCAGGTCGGACGGCGCCACGCGCCGCCTGGACGTACGCCGACCCGACCGACGGGTTCCTGGCGATCGTCGACCACGTCGCCGTCATGCCCGGCCTGGTCGACGAGTGCACCGTCGACGGGGAGATCGTCCGCCCCCAGGCCGGTGGTTTCTACGGCGGCTGGGTGACCGACCGGGTGGTCGGGCCGTTCAAGGGCGGGCCGGGCACCATGGGCTGGTGACCGCGCTCAGCTGAGCCCGTTGGCCTTGCGGATCACGTCGACGATCCCGCCCATGATCTCGGTCAGTCCGAAGTCCTTGGGCGTGTAGACGCCGGCGACACCGAGCTCCTTCAGCTTGCGGCCGTCGGAGTCGGGGATGATCCCGCCCACGATGACCGGCACGTCCTCGAGCCCGGCCTCTCGCAGGCCGTCCAGCACGTCCGGCACCAGCTCCATGTGGGAACCGGAGAGGATCGAGAGGCCGACGCAGTGGACGTCCTCGGCCACGGCGGCGGCCACGATCTGCTCGGGAGTGAGCCGAATCCCCTGGTAGACGACCTCGAACCCGGCATCGCGGGCTCGCACCGCCACCTGCTCCGCGCCGTTGGAGTGGCCGTCGAGCCCCGGCTTCCCGACGAGCAGCCGCAGGCGGCCGCCCAGCTCGTCGCTGGTGGACTTCACCCGCTCGCGGACGGCGGTCAGCTCGGCTCCCGCCTCGGCGACCCCCACCGCCCCGGAGACACCCGTCGGCGCCCGGAACTCGCCGAACACCTCCCGCAGGGCGCCGGCCCACTCACCGGTGGTGGCGCCTGCCCGCACGGCCGCCAGGGTGGCCGCCATCAGGTTCGTGTCGGTCTTCGCGGCCTCGGCGAGCGCGCTGAGCGCGGCGGAGACCTCGTCCTGGTCGCGCTCGGCCTTCCACTCCTCCACCGAGGTGAGAGCCGACCGCTCCGCCTGGGGGTCCGCCGCCATGATGGCGCCGTCGAGGTCGGCCGTCAGCGGGGACGGCTCCGTGGTCTCGTAGATGTTGACGCCGACGATCTTCTCGTCGCCGGACTCGATCCGGCCCCGGCGCGCGGCGTGCGCGGAGACCAGGGCCTGCTTCATGTATCCCGACTCGACGGCCGCGATCGCACCGCCCATCGCCTGGACCCTGTCCATCTCGGCTCGGGCGCCGTCGACGAGCTCGCGCACCTTGGCCTCGATGACCGTCGAGCCGTCGAAGATGTCGTCGTACTCGAGCAGGTCGGACTCGAAGGCCAGCACCTGCTGCAACCGCAGCGACCACTGCTGGTCCCACGGCCTGGGCAGCCCGAGCGCCTCGTTCCACGCGGGCAGCTGGACGGCGCGAGCGCGAGCGTTCTTCGAGAGGGTGACCCCGAGCATCTCGAGCACGATCCGCTGGACGTTGTTCTCGGGCTGCGCCTCGGTGAGACCGAGGGAGTTGACCTGGACGCCGTAGCGGAAGCGGCGCATCTTCGGGTCCTCGACGCCGTAGCGCTCACGGGTGATCTCGTCCCACAGCTCGACGAAGGCGCGCATCTTGCACGTCTCCTCCACGAACCGGACACCGGCGTTGACGAAGAACGAGATCCGCCCGACGACCTTCTCGAAGTCGTCCTCGGAGACCTGTCCGGACGTCTTCACGGCATCGAGCACCGCGATCGCCGTGCAGAGGGAGTACGCCAGCTCCTGCGTGGGCGTGGCCCCAGCCTCCTGCAGGTGGTAGCTGCAGACGTTGATCGGGTTCCACTTCGGGACCTGGTGGACCGTGTAGGCGATCATGTCGCTGATCAGGCGCAGCGAGTGCTCGGGCGGGAAGACGTAGGTCCCCCGGGAGAGGTACTCCTTGATGATGTCGTTCTGGGTGGTGCCGGCGAGCTGGGCGGCCACCTCCTCCGGCGCGAGGTCGGGGTTCTGCTCCTCCGCCACCACCTGGTACATCGCCAGCAGCCACATCGCGGTGGCGTTGATGGTCATCGAGGTGTTCATGGTGGTCAGCGGGATGTCGTCGAAAAGCTTGCGCATCTCGCCGAGGTGGGGCACCGGCACGCCGACCTTGCCGACCTCACCGCGGGACAGGGGTGAGTCCGGGTCGTAGCCGGTCTGCGTGGGGAGGTCGAACGCCACCGAAAGCCCGGTCTGTCCCTTCGCCAGGTTGGTGCGGTACAGCGCGTTGGAGGCAGCGGCGGTCGAGTGACCGGCGTACGTCCGCATCACCCACGGTCGGTCCTTCTCGGGGCGGTCCTTCTCGCTCATGGTTCGAAGCGTAGGACGTCGACTACCCGGAGGTAACCGGTCTCGTGTGTGGGATGTCCAACAGGGCGGGCCCCGCGAGCGAGACGCTCAGGCGCTGGCGACCTCGCGCTCGAGCTCGACGACCCGCATCAGCCGCGACATGTGCAGGAGCCTCCGGACGGCCGGCCCGCAGCCGCGAAGAACCAGGTGGTGCCCGGCCCGGCTCGCCTCGCGGGTGGCGACAGCGAGCACCCTGAGAGCGGTCAAGTCGACGGAGTCCACCTCGGTCAGGTCGACGACGACGTCCTGGTCGTGCCCCTCGAGGTGTTCGTAGATGGCGGTCCGGACCTCCATCGTGCTGCGCACGTCGAAGTCGCCGCTGAGCACCAGCGTCGGACCATCGGTCAGGATGTCCATGGTTCGCCCCGTCCTCCGGAGGCCGAGTTCCTCCGGGCTGCTGTCGACCACGTGGGATCTTTGCCCTCGTACCCACTATGACGCCGGACACACCCGAAGGGTTGCTCCGTGCCCCGAGGAATTTCGTGTCGCCCGGTGCGGGTCCCCTGCCACCCAGGCGAGCCAGCCCGTGGCGAGTCCGACCAGCAGCATGCCGACGGCGCCCTCGGGAGCGAAGATGTGGTCGCTGTGCATGAGCCACGCCCCCGGCACGAGCAGGATCCCGGGCGCGCCGGCCAACCCGTGCCGACGCAGCTGGTCCACGGCGACGACGGCGACGCACGCGAGCAGCGCGTAGGAGCCCACCTCGCCCAGCGGCGTACCGATCCGGAAGAGCAGCGTCACCTCCTCCGGGCGTTCCACACCGGGGCCGAGCCGGTCGGTCACGAAGCCGGCCGCGATCCCGCTGACCACGTCGAGCGCGGTGTAGAAGGTCGCATAGACGTACGCCGTGACCCGCACCAGGCAGGCGACCGGGTCGGCCCGTCCGCGCACGAGGCTGACCAGGGCCAGGCCCACCAGCGGGAACACGAGCAGACCGCCGACGTGCAGCACCCACCAGCGCTCGGCCGTGGCGGAGGTCAGGTGATGGGGGTGCAGCAGCCCGGCGACCGCCAGGACCAGTCCCGGGACGGCGGCCACGCAGGCCGAGGCAGTGCGGGAGCGCCACATGCTGCCCAAGGTACGGGCACTAACCTGAGTTCCATGGTCAACCTCACCCGCATCTACACCCGCACCGGCGACGGCGGCGCGACCAAGCTCGGCGACATGAGCACCACGACCAAGACCGACCTCCGGCTGCAGGCCTACGCCGACGTCGACGAGGCCAACGCCAACCTCGGGGTGGTGCTCGCCCACGGCGGGGTCGAGGACGACGTGGTGAAGGTGCTCACCCATGTCCAGAACGACCTGTTCGACGTCGGCGCGGACTTCTGCACTCCCGTCGTGCCCGACCCGGAGTACCCGCCGCTGCGGATCGAGCAGGACTACGTCGACCGGCTCGAGCAGTGGTGCGACGCCTACAACGAGCACCTGCCGAAGCTGCGATCCTTCATCCTCAACGGCGGCAGCGTCGCCGCCGCCCACCTGCACGTCGCGCGCACCGTCGTACGACGGGCAGAGCGGTCGGCCTGGGCGGCCCACGTCGAGCACGCCGACACCATGAACATCCTGGCGATCACCTACCTCAACCGCCTGTCGGACCTGCTGTTCATCCTCGCGCGCCACGCGAACCGAACGACCGGGGACGTCCTGTGGGTCCCCGGGGGCGAACGCTGACCCTCACGTCACCTCGCGAACGAACCTGCCGGAACTGGTGGTACTGCCCGTTGAGCAGCAGCACCGGGCACCGCACATCGGCCAGCATCGTGGCGCGGCACTCCCCCATGACCTCGCGCCGGGCGACCGCCGTCGACCCGGGGTAGTAGCCCCTGGCGATGAGCGGCCGGCTCACCTCCGGCGGGTAGCGGCAGCGCAGGAAGCCCACGGTCGGCCGCTCCATGCGCTCCGCGCCGAGCCGCTCAGTGAGGGAGGCGACTCCGCGGTAGACGGCGGCACCCGTGTGGACCAGCACGACGCGGGCGATCATGGGTCAGCCTGCCTCGGGCACAAGGCATCCGACAACCCATGCGATGCGAACATGTGTTCGATCGGGGTGTCGGTGGTCGGTGTTTGACTGGGTCCATGTCCAGCACCTCCCACCACCAGCCGACCGGCGGCACTGCCGCCGTGCTGGACGGGGTGCGCGGGCAGGTCACCGAGCTGGCCCAGACGCTGTGGGCCGCTCGTCCGGCGGGTGAGCTCACCGACACCATCGCGGCCATCGAGTCGCTGAAGTCGACC
>JBKJUE010000001.1:0-9391 GCA_046590395.1 Nocardioides sp. | reverse complement strand
GGCTGTTCGGCCTGGAAAGTCAGAGGGTGATGGTGGCAACTCCGGAGGGTGGCACGGCACATCCGTATGCCGGTGACCCCGTGTTCGACCTGCACGTGGGCGGCAAGATGGAGGTGCGGTCGACCGTCGCACTGTCCGGCAAGGACGAGCTCTCCCTCGCCTACACCCCTGGTGTGGCCCGGGTCTGCGAGGCGATCGCGGCCGACCCGACGCTTACTCAGCACTACACCTGGGTGCCGAACACGGTCGCCGTCGTCACCGACGGCACGGCGGTGCTCGGCCTCGGTGACATCGGCCCGGCCGCGGCCATGCCGGTGATGGAGGGCAAGGCCGTGCTCTTCAAGCAGTTCGGCGGCGTCGACGCCGTCCCGATCTGCCTGGACACCACCGACGTCGAGGAGATCATCGAGACCGTCGCCCGGCTCGCTCCCAGCTTCGGAGGCATCAACCTCGAGGACATTTCCGCCCCGCGCTGCTTCGAGATCGAGGCCCGGCTCAAGGAGCGGCTCTCGATCCCGGTCTTCCACGACGACCAGCACGGCACCGCGGTGGTCGTCCTGGCCGCGCTCAAGAACGCACTGACCCTGACCGGTCGCGACCCGGGCCAGACGCGCGTCGTCATCTCCGGCGCGGGAGCAGCCGGCGTCGCCGTGGCCCGGATCCTGCTCGAGGCCGGGGTGCGCGACCTCGCCGTGCTCGACCGCCAGGGCGTCCTGAACTCCCAGCGGTCCGACCTGACACCGGTCAAGGAGGCGCTGGCGAAGGACACCGCCGACAACTTCGGCAGGACCGGCAAGCTCGCCGACGCGATGGACGGGGCCGACGTCTACATCGGCGTCTCCGGCGGCACGGTGCCCGAGGAGGTCGTGGCCCTGATGGCTGACGACGCCATCGTCTTCGGCCTGGCGAACCCGACCCCCGAGGTCCACCCGGAGGTCGCCCACCGTCACGCCCGGGTCGTGGCGACGGGCCGCTCCGACTTCCCCAACCAGATCAACAACGTGCTGGCGTTCCCGGGCATCTTCCGCGGCGCGTTCGACGCGCACGCGACCGCGATCACCGAGGGCATGAAGCTCGCGGCGGCGGACGCCATCGCCGACCTCGTCGGGGACCAGCTCGCCGAGGACTTCATCGTGCCCTCGCCGTTCGACCCCCGGGTCGGCCCGGCGGTGTCCGCCGCGGTGGCGCAGGCCGCACGCCGCGACGGCGTCGCCCGCAGGTAGGTTCGACGGCATGTTCGCCGTCTACGCAGAGTCCTTCTCCTCCGACGACCCGCTGAGCGGACTGGTGCTCGGGGAGCGTCCTGAGCCGACGGTCCCCGACGGCTGGACCACGGTCACGGTCAAGGCCGCGTCCCTCAACCACCACGACCTCTGGTCGCTGCGCGGGGTGGGGCTCAAGGAGGACGGGCTGCCGATGATCCTCGGCTGCGACGCGGCCGGGTACGACGAGGACGGCAACGAGGTCGTGGTCCACGCCGTCATCAGCGACCCCACCTGGTCCGGCGACGAGACCCTCGATCCCAGGCGCTCCCTGCTCTCCGAGCGACACCAGGGCACGTTCGCCGACAAGGTGGCCGTGCCGCGGGGCAACGTGGTCCCCAAACCCGCGTCCCTCTCGTTCGAGGAGGCCGCCTGCCTGCCGACCGCCTGGCTCACCGCCTACCGGATGCTCTTCACCCAGGGCGGGCTCAAGGCCGGCGACACCGTGCTCGTGCAGGGCGCGGGCGGGGGAGTGGCGACGGCGCTCATCACCCTGGCTCGCGCCGGTGGTCTCCGGGTGCTCGCGACCAGTCGCGACGAGGGCAAGCGCGCCCGCGCCCTGGAGATCGGCGCGCACGACGTCTTCGAGTCCGGAGCCCGGCTGCCCGTGAAGGTCGACGCGGTCATGGAGACGGTCGGGCGTGCCACGTGGTCCCACTCGATCCGCTCATTGCGCCCGGGCGGTGCGGTGGTCATCAGCGGCACCACGTCCGGCCCGAAGCTGGACGACGCCGAGCTCACCCGGATCTTCTTCCTCCAGCTGAGGGTGATCGGCTCGACGATGGGGACCCGCTCCGAGCTCGCCGCGCTGGTCAACCTGCTCGACGCCACCGGCACCCGCCCCCTCGTCGACCGGACGCTGCCGATGGAGGACGCCCGCGACGGCTTCGCGGCCATGGCCGACGGCGACCTGTTCGGCAAGGTCGTCTTCACGCGATGAACGCGCGCACCCACCTCGTCACCGGCGCCGGGTCGGGCATCGGGGAGGCCGTTGCGCGCCACCTGCACGGGCGCGGCGACCACCTGGTCCTGCTCGCGCGCAGCGTCGAGCGCGCTGCCGACCTCGAGACGTCGTTCCCCGGGGCCTCGACGATCGTCGCCGACCTGGCGGACCCGGTGGCCCTGGAGCAGGTCCTCGCGCAGGCCGACCTGCCCGAGCGGCTGGACTCCGTCGTCCACTCCGCGGGGGTCGTCGACCTCGCCCCGGTGTCCGACCAGCCGCTCGGCCAGCTCCGCGAGCAGGTCGACGTCAACCTCGTCTCGCCCGTGGTCCTCACCCGCGCCGTGCTGCCCGCCGTCCGTCGGGCCCGCGGGGTGGTCGTGTTCGTGAACTCGTCGGCAGGACTCTCCGCGAGCCCCTCGTGGTCGGCCTACGCCGCGTCGAAGTTCGGGCTGCGGGCACTCGCCGACTCGCTGCGTGCCGAGGAGATCGAGCACGGCGTACGGGTCACGACCGTCTTCCCGAGCCGAACTGCGACCGCGATGCAGGAGAAGGTCCACGAGCAGGAGGGGAAGACCTACGACTCCTCGAAGTGGATCCGGCCGGAGACCGTCTCCGCGATGATCGTGCACGTCCTGGACCTGACGCCGGACGCCACGATCCCCGAGGTGACCGTCCGACCCGTCGTGCCACGAGCGGGCACGTAGGGCTCAGGTAGCCGTCTCCAGCACGAAGACCCGGATCCGTCGGGTCCCGCCGACGCGCTGCCGGTAGTTCCGGTAACCGGCGTAGAACTCCGCGCCACGGGCAAAGATCTCGTCCGCCTCGTCGGCCGTGGCCAGGCGGGCGACGACCTCGCGGCTCGTCCCGCGGTAGGACACAGTCGCGTGCGGGTCGGCCTCGAGGTTGAGCGCCCACGCCGGTGTCGACTCCTGACCGAAGTTGGTGCCCAGCAGCGCGATCGTGTCGGCGAAGGGCGCCGCGATCAGGTGACTGGTCCGTCGCTGTCCCGACTTGCGGCCGGTCGTCGTCAGGTCGAGGACGGCGAGACCGGCGAGCAGGCCCGGCGCGCTCTGCCGACCCCTGGTGAGCTTCCCCACTGCGTTGTCCAGGTGGCGCAGCGTGCGCGAGAACACCCACCCACCCGAGCGTGTGCCGCCGAACCAACGGGTGGCGCGGTGGAGAGGGTTGGCGGTACGGTGGCTGTAGCCCAGGTCAGTGGCAAGTCCCATGCGCGGAAAGGTAACAGCGCCTTACGCCTGGTCGCTCGACTTCCAGTTGAGCGCACCGACCAGGACCATCCTCAGCTGCACCCGGGCTCGCTCGACGATGGCGTGCTCGGCCTCCGGACGGGACGCGAGGATCCGTTCGGCGGTGGTGACGACCTGGCTCACGATCAGGTTGGACAGCACCTGCAGGTCCTCCGACGACCAGCGCTGCGTCTCGCCGAGCCGGGCGAGGTCCATGGCCAGCTCTCGCTCGAAGAGCTCGATCTGGTGGGCGATCGCCTCCCGGACCACGAGGGGCCCGGCCCCACGCTCGCGGGCGATGAACGCGAAGTGGTCGCGCTGGGCGTGCACGTGCTCGACGAGCACCCGGAGCGAGCTGTCGATGATGTCGTCGAAGGCCGGCCCGTTGCGGCGTACGTCGCGCAGCATCGCGCGCAGTGACACGAAGGACTCGTCGACCAGTGCCAGGCCGAGGGCGTCGAGCGAGTCGAAGTGCCGGTAGAACGCGGTCGGGACGATGCCGACCTGCTTGGCCACGGCCCGCAGGGAGAGCGCCGCGAGGGTGCCCTCGCGGGACAGCTCGAGGGCGGCGTCGAGGATCGCTCGTCGGGTGCGTTCCTTGCGCTCGACCCGGCTGCCGGTCTCCTCGCTCACGCCCGGGATGCTACGCCCGGGTGAACGTCCGTGCACTTCGTGCGGCGGCGTGGGCAGGGTCACGGCGGTTGCGCTTGACCGTACCGGCGGTATCTGGACATAGTTTGAGTGAACAGATGTTCACTGACTTTGGAAGGAGGAGCCATGGGCCTGACCACCAGCATCCTGCGCTCCCGGGCGCTGGCCGCGCTCGCCTCCCCGCACGGCGTCGACAGCTATCTCGAGCAGGTGAACCCGATGTGGGCGGCCCACGGCGTCCGCGCCCGGGTGGTCGACGTACGGCGCGAGACGGACGGCGACAGCCCGGTCGCCACCCTGACCCTGCAGCCCACCAGCACCTGGCGCGGCCACCGCGCCGGCCAGTACGTCCAGGTCGGCGTCGACCTGCCCGGGTCGGCCAAGCGGACCACCCGGTGCTTCTCGATCTCCTCGGCTGCGTCCGCGCCCGGCGAGCGCTTCACGATCACCGTGCGGGCGCACGAGGAGGGCCAGGTCTCCAAGTTCTTGGTGCGCGAGGCGCAGGCGGGGCAGATGCTCCACCTCGGCCAGGCCGAGGGCGCCTTCACGCTGGACGAGAGCCCCGCGACGCCCACCCACCACCACCTCGTCTTCATCACCGGCGGCTCCGGCATCACGCCCGCGATGTCGATCCTGCGCACGCTGCTGCGTGACGGGTACGACGGCCGCGCCAACCGCAAGGTGACCTTCCTGCACTACGCCCGCTCGGCCGAGGACCAGATCTTCGCCGACGAGCTGGCCGAGATCGCCGACGCGGACAACGACGTCGAGGTGCACCTGCGCCACGGCGAGCAGCTCTTCTCCGAGCTCGAGCTTCGCCGGCTGGTGCCCGACCACCGGGAGCTCGACACCTGGGTCTGCGGTCCCGCCGGCCTGGTCGAGCTGGTGACGGCGGCGTACGCCGACAGCCCGAGGCTCAAGGTGGAGTTCTTCAAGCCGCCGCGGCTGACCGTCGGCTCGGCCGAGGGCTCCGTCGCCTTCGCCCGCTCCGGCAAGGAAGCCGCCAACAGCGGCGCCAGCCTGCTCGAGCAGGCCGAGGCGCTCGGGCTCGAGCCCGAGTTCGGCTGCCGGATGGGCATCTGCTTCACGTGCACCTCGCGCAAGACCGAGGGCACCGTCCGCAACATCCTCACCGGCGCCGAGTCCGCGCTGCCCGACGAGGACATCCAGATCTGCGTCTCCGCCCCCGTCGGCGACTGTGTGGTGGAGCTGTAGCTCCCGCCCCCGCCGACCCGCACGCAACCGAAAGGACCCGACATGACCGCACTCCAGGAAGCACCCGGCACCACCGAGACCGAGACCACCGAGCCCCAGGTGGCCGGTGACGTCCTGCTCCACCAGCTCACCCCCGAGCAGATCGAGGAGTTCGGCGCCGCGATGGACGACATCCGCCGTCGGGTGCTCGGCCAGCTCGGTGACGAGGACGCGACGTACATCCGCAGCGTCGTGAAGGCGCAGCGCGCCTTCGAGGTCGCCGGCCGCGCGCTGTTCTACCTGCCGCCTGCCTGGCCGCTGGCCGTGGCCTCGCTCAGCATCTCCAAGATCCTCGACAACATGGAGATCGGCCACAACGTGATGCACGGCCAGTACGACTGGATGGGCGATCCCGGCCTGAGCTCGCGGATGTACGAGTGGGACAACGTCTGCCCGAGCTCGCAGTGGAAGTACAGCCACAACTACATCCACCACACGTACACGAACATCCTCGGCAAGGACCGTGACATCGGCTACGGCATCCTGCGGATGGACAAGGACCAGCCGTGGCACCCCTACTACCTCGGCAACCCGCTCTACGCGTTCCTGCTGATGACGTTCTTCGAGTGGGGCGTCGCGATGCACGACCTCGAGGTCGAGAACATCGTCGCAGGCCGCCGGAAGGTCTCCGAGAACAAGGCACTGCACTCCGGCATCATGCGCAAGGTGAAGCGCCAGGCGCTCAAGGACTACCTGCTGTTCCCGGCGCTGACCGGCCCGCTCTTCCCCCTGACCCTCGCGGGCAACGCGACCGCCAACCTGGTCCGCAACATCTGGGCCTTCAACATCATCTTCTGCGGGCACTTCCCGGCGGGCGTCGCCACCTTCTCCGAGGAGGAGTGCGAGAACGAGTCGCGCGGCCACTGGTACTACCGACAGCTGCTCGGGTCGGCCAACATCACCGGCGGGAAGCTCTTCCACCTGATGACGGGCAACCTGTCGCACCAGATCGAGCACCACCTGTTCCCGAACCTGCCGGCCCGGCGCTACCCGCAGATCGCTCCCGAGGTGCGTGCTCTCTGCGAGAAGTACGGCATCGACTACAACACGGGCCCCCTCGGCGAGCAGCTGGGCAGTGTCGCCAGGAAGATCTGCCGGATGGCGCTCCCGGACCGGTTGCCCTGGTCCCGCACGGCGGACGAGGTTGTCGAGCCCGCGGCCGCGGCCTGAGGATGGTGCCCATGAAGGACCACCTCAGCAAGGGCGAGATCCGAAAGGACGCCGTCCAGGACGCCGTCCAGGCGGCCGCGTCGGCAGTCGGCCAGGTGACCTCGATCCTCACCACGGCCGTCAAGGAGGTCGCTGGCGCCGTGGGTGGCTTCGCGACCGAGATCTTCGAGATCCGCGAGGCCTCCCGCCGGGCGTCCGCCGAGCACCGGGACGAGTGACTGCCACGCAGGCCTTGGTCTAGACACCTGCCGCCGGTGTGGTTTGGGTCACCCTCTCCGCGGGAACGTGGTGTGTGTTCGGGGGCGGGCACAGAAATGCGGAGGGGCTGGTCATGGCGGAGCGGGCGTTGGACTTCCACTACGACAGCGGCAGCAGCACGCTGGAGGTGTACGGCGTCGTCGACCATGCGACGTTGCCGCAGGTCATGGAGGCCGTCGACCGGGCCTTCCGGTCCTCGCCCTGCCGGCTCACCGTAGACCTCGCGGGCGTCGACGTGCTGCCGGCTCACCTGCTCGGCTGGATCGTCCACCTCTGCAACACGCAGTACCCCGGCACGCTGATCCGGTGCCCGGGGCGTCGTACGGCGCCCGTCGGCACCGACCGCCTGGCCGTCAGCGCCTGACCCGTCAGCGGGTCAGCCGAAGGTCATCCTGAAGCCGGCCATCCGGAACGACGCGAGCCGGCGCCGTCCTGCCAGCCAGCCCAGCGGGCCGGCCGGGTCGAACTCCCAGTGCCCCCGGCAGGGCAGGGACTTCGCCGAAGCCTGGAGCGTGGCGGTCCGGGCCTCGCCGCCCTCCTCGAGCGGGGGCTGCCAGGTACCGCCCTTGAAGGGCAGTCGGACGGCAGCCCGCGAGACGTCGGTGAACGTCGCCCGGGCGATCGGGCGACGACCCACGGTGGCCGACCACTCGGTGCCGGACAGCGGGCCGCGGTGGCTGGTCTCGAGGGTGAAGTCGCAGAGTTCCTTGGGGATCGACCACAGGGCGCGCCCCCCGGCCCTCGAGGGCGGGGAGTCGACCCAGATGTCCACGATCGAGACCCGACGGCCGTGCTCCTCCGACTGCGCCGGCCGGGCGACCAGCAGCTCGGAGTAGGTCAGCTCGCTCCCGTGCTCGTAACTGACGAAGGCGGCGCCGTAGATGCCGGCGGGACGCAGGTCGTCGACGTCCTCGGTGACCCGGAACAGCGACAGCCACAGCTGCCCGACCATCGTCCACGGGGCGGGCGGGAAAGCCGGCAGGTCCTGCCCGACCTCGGGTGTCGTCTCCATGCCGGTCAGTCCTCGGGGTCGTCGTGCCGGGCCAGCCAGGTCGCGAACCGCTCCACGGCCGTCTCGAACTCGGGGTGGGTGTCGGTGAACTCCTGGAGCCGCTCGGCGACCCACGCCAGCGTGACCTCTTCGTCACCCCGGCGCTTGTCGAGCTCCTCGATCCCGCGATCGGTGAAGTACATCAGTAGTCGTGGTCGACCCGGTTCGCCACCGACGCGAAGGCCCGGTCCAGCAGTGCCTTCTGCTCCTCCATGTGCCGCTTGACCGTGCCGACGGACGGCGACGACGACGCCTGGCGGGTGATCGGTTCGACGTGGAGGTCGAGGGCGGGCCACACGTTGAGCGCGTAGTGCGGCCACGGACCCATGTTGCGGGGCTCGTCCTGCACCCAGCGGACCGCCTTGAGGTTGGGGAACTGCTGGATGTAGTCGTGGATCTCCTCGGTCGGCCGCGGGTAGAGCTGCTCCACGCGGGCGATCGCGAACCGACCGGAGTCCTCACGCTGCTTGCGCTCGACCATGAGGTCCCAGGTGATCCGGCCCGAGCACAGCAGCAGGGTGTCCACGGTCTCGGGGTCGGCCTGGTCGTCGGTCATCAACGGTCGGAACTCGCCGCTCGTGAAGTCGCTCGGCTGCGACGCGGCCTCCTTGCGCTTCAGCATCGACTTCGGCGTGAACACCACCAGCGGCCGGTGCTCCTCGCCGAGGGAGTGCTGACGCAGCAGGTGGAAGTAGGACGCCGGCGTCGACGGCTGGGCGACGACGAAGGCTTCCTCCGCACACATCTGCAGGAAGCGCTCGATCCGGGCCGAGGAATGGTCGGGGCCCTGGCCCTCGTAGCCGTGCGGGAGCAACATGACGACGCCGGACTGTTGGCGCCACTTGGTCTCACCGGCGGTGATGAACTCGTCGATCACCGTCTGCGCGCCGTTGACGAAGTCACCGAACTGCGCCTCCCACAGGACCAGCGCGTCGGGCCGGGCCACGGAGTATCCGTACTCGAAGCCGAGGGCGGCGTACTCGGAGAGCAACGAGTCGTAGACGTAGAACTTCGCCTGGTCCTCCGTGAGCGAGCTCAGCGGCGTCCACTCGTCGGCGTTGGTCCGGTCGATGATCGTGGCGAAGCGCGACACGAACGTGCCGCGGCGCGAGTCCTGGCCGGCGAGGCGCACCGGGCGGCCCGCCATCAGCAGCGAGCCGAAGGCCAGGATCTCCGCGGTGCCCCAGTCGATCGGGCCGTCGGTGATCGCGGCGGCGCGACGCTGCAGCTGCGGCATCACCTTCGGGTGCACCGTGAAGCTGTCGGGCGGGGTGACGTAGGCGTCGGAGATCCGCTTGAGCACCTCCGGCGGTACCGCCGTCGCCGTCGCCCCGGCGGACTTCTCCGGGTAGTCGGGGACCGTCGTCCACTCGGTCGGCGCCTCGGCGCTGGCCTCGCGCACCTCGGTGAAGACGCGCTCCAGCTGCAGCTGGTAGTCGCGCAGCACCTGCTCTGCTTCCTCGACGGTGATGTCGCCGCGGCCGATCAGGGACTCGGTGTAGAGCTTGCGCACCGAGCGCTTCTGCTCGATCAGGTCGTACATCAGCGGCTGCGT
>JBKJUE010000057.1:0-11044 GCA_046590395.1 Nocardioides sp. | reverse complement strand
CTTGACCGCGCGCTTGCGCGAGGCCTTGGTGTCGCCGGGCTCGTCGCTGACGCGCAGGGCTGCGGCAGCGAGAACCGTCGCGTGCCAGGTGCGGAAGTCCTTGGCGGTCATTTCGCCGTCGAGCAGCTCGCCGAGGTAGGTGTTGACCGTGGTGGCGTCCAGGTCGGCCCACCTCGCGGTGTCCTGGAAGGCCAGCAACCGCTTGCTCGCCGAACGGCGCTTGCGCATCCGGTCGAGGGCCTCGATCGCGGCTGTGTCGTCGATCTCGATGCAGTGCTCGATGCCGGACTTGCCCGTGAAGCAGAAGACCAGCCGGTCGCCCCTGCGGCGCACGTGCCGCCGCTGCAGCGTGGTCAGCCCGAAGCTCTGGTTCTCCTCGGCGTAGACGTCGTTGCCGATGCGGAAGTACCCCAGGTCGAGCAGGCGGACGGCGACCGCGCACGCCCGCGACAACGTCATGCCCTCGGTCCCGAGGTCGGTCAGCACCCTCTCCCGGGCCCGGGAGAGGGCCTTGCCGAACAGCAGCACGCGGTCGAACTTCTCGCTGTCCCGGCGGCTGCGCCAGTGCGGGTGGTAGAGGTACTGGCGCCGTCCGGCGTCGTCGGTGCCGACCGCCTGCAGGTGGCCGTTCTCGTACGGCGTGACCCACACGTCCTCCCACGCCGGCGGGATCACCAGGTCCCGCACCCGCTGCGCGTCCTCGTCCGGGAGCCGGCCGCCATCCTCGTCCAGGTAGACGAACCCCTTGCCGGCGCGGCGACGGGTCCAGCCGGGCTGGTCCGGGGAGGTCCTGCGCAGGCGGGGCACGCCGAAACGATAGCCAGCGCGGCGAGCTCGCGGCTCACCCCGTTGGTGTCGGGTTGACGGGTCAGCGCCGCCGCAGCGCCAGCACGAGGGCGACGATGACGCCCAGCCCCAGCCAGCCGGTGGCGACCCAGGGCCACGCCGGCCGCTCGGTGTCCGCGGTCTGCGGCAGCTCGACGCCCTCGCGGGAGCCCGGCGCGGGGCCCGGAGTCGGGATCGGTGACGCCGGACTGGCGATCGTGGTCGGTTCCACCTGCGCCGAGCCGGCCACGGTCTCGCGCAACGACGACGGCAGTGCGACCTCGAGCACCGGCGACCGGCTCCCTTCGGAGCTCACGAAGACGTTGCCGCCGGCGTTCACGGCGATCCCCTCCCCCTGCTGCTGCTCGGGCAGGTCGACCTCGCCGACCACCTCGAGCCCGGGGAACGAGTAGAAGACCGCGCGCCCGTAGTCGCGCAGCACCAGGTGCTCGCCGTCCGGGAAGAACGCCCCGTCGGTGGCGATCGGCAGCACCCGCCCGAGCCGGGTCAGCCGGTTCACCCGGTCCTCTGCCAGCTGCTCCGGAGCGGCGTAGAGCGCGCCGCCGAAGATGCTCTTGCTGGCGACGTACAGCCGCCCGGTCACGGGGTGCGCGAGCAGCGTCTCGGCGTCGCGGGCGACACCCCTCCAGCCCAGCTCGTACGACGGAGCACGGACGTCTCGCGGGCCGACGCCGACGGGGACCCGGGCCACCTCGACGGACGGACGGGACCCGGCGTTGTCCCCGATGTCGCCGACCCACACCTCGCCGGGCCCGGCCGGGGCGAGCGCCTCCACGTCGACGGGCTCGTCGGACCAGCGGGTGACCCCGACTGTCCGGCCCGAGTCCGGGTCCACGGCGAAGACGCGGCCGCTGTCACCCGAGTCGTTGGTGGTGAGGAACAGCCCCTCCTGGGCCACCAGCCCGCTCGACTCGACGATGGCTGGGTCCTGGAAGCGGAAGACGACCTCGGGCTCGTCGGAGGACGCCACCGCGACGGTCCCGATGAGGAAGGGCACGGCGACGGCCACGGCCGCCAGCCGGTCAAACACGGTCAGGCACCGGGCCGCTCCAGCAGCTCGGCCAGGCGCGGCCGCACCGCCCAGGCGGTCACGAGCTCGTCGTACTCCTTGCGCACGTTTCCGCCCGTGACCGGCGACCCGGTCCGCACCGCCCGGAGCATCGTGTTGCGCGGGGTGTGCTGGCTCTCGACGAACTGCACGACGTCGACGCGGTAGCCCTGCAGCCGCAGCAGCGACGCGCGCAGCCCGTCGGTCAGGGTGTCGGCGAACCGCTCGCGCAGGATGCCGTGCCGGGTGAGCATGGCGTAGGGCGCGGGCGTGGGCGCCTTGCGCAGCTGGGCGGCGATGTCGTGGTGGCAGCAGGGGGCGGCGAGCACGAGCGGCGCCTCCCACTCGACGGCGCGGGCCAGCGCCTCGTCCGTGGCGGTGTCGCAGGCGTGCAGGGCGAGGACCACCTCTGGCGCCCGGTCGAGGACCGCTCCGGCGATCGACCCGACCACGAACTCGGCGTCGATCCCGAGCCGCTCGGCGACGGCCGAGTTGTGCTCGCGCGACTGCTCCTTCACGTCGACTCCGACGAGGTGGACGGGCAGCCCGCGGACGTGCGCGAGGAAGCGCTGCGCCGCGAACGTGAGGTAGGCGTTGCCGCAGCCCAGGTCGACGATCCGGAGCGGGTCCTCAGCCGTCGGCCGGCGCAGGTGTCCACGCTCGATCGCGTCGGACAGGGCGGAGTCGAGCAGCCGGAGGAACTCCTCGACCTGGCGGTACTTCGCCTGCCGGCTGGGCTTGATCCGGCCGTCCTGGTCGGAGATGCCGAGCGCGACGAGCACCGCGTCGTCCTCCGGCAGCAGGCGCTCCTTGTCGCGGTCGTGGTCACGGTCGGCCTCCACCTCGGCGGCTCGGTCGGAGGTGTGCACGACCGCCTCGAGGTGCTTCGTCACCCGCACCTGGTGGGTCTGGGTCGTGGTCTCCACGTGCCAGTTCCCGAACGGCAGGTCGAGCAGGCCGTCGACGGCGTCCCGCGCCGCGTCACCGGCCAGGTGGTTGCTGGTGTGCGCCTGCGTCTCGTCGTACGCCGTCACCTGCAGGTGGCGACCGCCCTTCAGGTCGACGTACCTCAGCTCGACCCGCTTCCACTTCGGCTGGGTGCCCTTCTGGCGGCCGGAGCCGACGGCCCGGACGAGCGCGTCCGGGTCGAGAAGGTGGCCGCGCATCCGGGCCAGGACGCGCAGGAGCGGTTCGCTCATCGGGTGCTCACCGGTTGACCAGGGCCGCGACGAGGACGAGGACCAGGAGCCCCACCAGCGCCACGGGGATGACCAGGCGGCGGTGGCGGGGATTCATGCTCCGAGTTTAGAGTCCAGCAGCTCGGCGAGGTGCATCGCCGGGACCCCCGCAAGGTCGTCCAGCTGGTGGCGGCAGGACAGGCCGTCGGCGAGGACGACCGCGCCCGGGTTCGCCCGGACGGCGGGCAGCAGGTGGGTCTCGGCGATGGCGACGGACACCTCGTAGTGACCAGTCTCCATGCCGAAGTTCCCGGCCAGTCCGCAGCAGCCCGCGACGCGGGTGACGGCCGCCCCGGCGCGCCGCAGCAGCCGCTCGTCCGCCTCCCACCCGAGCGCCGACGCGTGGTGGCAGTGCGGCTGCGCGACCACCTCGACCCCGCTGAGGTCGGGCGGGGTCCAGTCGAGGCGTTCCAGGAGCTCGGCCAGGGTCAGCACGCCAGCGGCGACCTCCACCGCCCGCGGGTCGTCGGTCAGCTCCACGGCGTCGGTGCGCAGCACGGCCAGGCAGGACGGCTCGAGGCCGAGCACCGGCACCCCGCTCCCGACGTACGACGCGAGCACGGCGACCGCGTTCGAGACCCGGGCCCGGGCCTGGTCGAGCTGGCCGGTGGTGAGCCAGGTCAGCCCGCAACACGCGTCCTCCGGGATCACGCCGACGCGCAGACCGGCCGACTCCAGCACCCGGACCGCGGCGTGCGCGGTCTGGGGCAGGAACCGGTCGGTGAAGGTGTCGGCCCAGATCCAGACGTCGGGCGCCTCCGGACGGGTCCGTCCACGGCGCAGCGACGACGCGGCGAACGCCGGCAGCGAACGCCTCCGGTCGATCCCCGCGACCGCCTTCGCGACCCTGCCCAGCGGCCCCTGGGCGAGCCGGTTGGCGGCGCCGGTCATCGGCCCGGCCAGCGCGGCCCAGCGCGGCAGCCGCCCCAGCGTGTAGTGACTGCGCGGACGCCGGCGGCCGGCGTACTGCTGGTGCAGCACCTCGGCCTTGTAGGTCCCCATGTCGACCCCGGTGGGGCAGTCGGAGGAACAGCCCTTGCAGGCCAGGCAGAGGTCGAGCGCCTCGGTCACGGCCGGGTCGGCGAGCCCCTGCACGAGGGAACCGTCGAGCGCCTCCTGGAGCACACGGGCCCGCCCGCGGGTCGAGTCCTTCTCGTCGCGGGTGGCGAGGAACGACGGGCACATCACGCCGGTCGTCGACGGGGCCACGCACCTGCCGACCCCCGTGCAGCGGTGCACCGCGTCGCCGAGCGACCCGCCGTCGTGGACCAACCGGAGCCCGGCCCGGACCTCGGCCCGCGGTCGCGCCGGCCGGAGGTCCTCGTCCAGTGGGGCGGGGTCGACCAGGACGCCCGGGTTCAGGAGCCCCTCCGGGTCACAGATGGCCTTCGCGGCGCCGAACAGCCGCAGCGACTCCTCGTCGTACATCAGCGGCAGCAGCTCGGACCGGGCCCGGCCGTCGCCGTGCTCCCCCGACAGCGAGCCGCCGTGGGCGCGGAGGGCGGTCGCGCCGGCGGTCAGGAAGTCGCGGAACCGGCGTCCGCCGTCGTCGAACTCGAAGTCGATCCGCACGTGCACGCAGCCGTCCCCGAAGTGGCCGTACGGCACCCCGTCCAGCCCGTGCTCCTTCAGCAGCGCGTCGAACTCCCGCAGCCAGGCGCCGAGCCGGTCCGGCGGGACGGCGGCGTCCTCCCAGCCGGAGTACGCCGGCCGGGTGAGGCTGCGCGCGGCGAGACCGGCACCGTCCTCCCGGATCCGCCACAGCGCGGCGGCCTCGCGGGCGTCGTCGACCACGCGGTGGTCCAGGGCCCCGGCAGCCGTCACGAGGCCGGGGAGCAGGGCGTCGGGGACCGCGCCGGCCACCTCCACGAACAGCCACCCGGCCCCCCGCGGCAGATCCGGTACGACGGAGCCAGAGGTGCGGACGAGGTCGACGATCCGGGCGTCCAGGCCCTCGCAGGCCACCATCCGCGCGTCCTCCCCGGCGCCGGGGACGGCCAGCAGCGCGGGCACCGCGTCGGCGGCGTCGGGCATGCTCGCGTAGCCGAGCACCAGCAGCCGGCGCGCCGGCTCCTCCGTCACCAGCTCGACGGTCGCCTCGAGCACCAGCCCGAGGGTCCCCTCGGAGCCCACCAGGAACCTGTCCAGCCGCCGGTCGCTCTCGGGTAGCAGGTGCTCGAGCGAGTAGCCGCTGACCTGCCGCGAGAACCGGCCGAAGTGCGTGCGGACGTGGCCGAGGTGCTGGTCGACCAGGGAGGTGAGGGCACCGCCGGCAGCACTCGCGGCCCCGGTGTCCACCACCTCACCGGTCCCGAAGGCCACCCTCAGGCCGGCGACGTTGTCGACGGTCCGGCCGTAGCCGAGCGCCCGCGAGCCGCACGCATTGTTGCCGATCATCCCGCCGACGGTGCAGCGCGAGTGCGTCGACGGGTCCGGTCCGAAGCGCAGGCCGGCCCCGGCGGCCGCGCGCTGGAGCACCGCGTGCACGACCCCCGGCTGGACGACCGCGGTCCGCGAGTCCGGGTCCAACGACAGGACCCGGTCGAGGTGCCGGGCGGTGTCGACGACGATGCCCGGCCCGACCGCGTTGCCGGCGATCGACGTGCCCGCTCCGCGCATCGTGAGCGGGACCTGGAGCGCCCGGCCGGTGTCCAGCACCGCCAGCAGCTCGTCGGCGTCCCGCGGCCGGACGACCACGCGCGGCACGACCCGGTAGAGCGAGGCGTCGGAGGAGTAGAGCGCCCGGGCCAGGTCCGAGTCGTCGACGTCGGTGACACCCCGCCTGCGCAGCTCCGCGACCAGGTCCGTGTCCACGGCTGGAGGGTAACCCGCTAGGGCGAGGTGAAGTCCTCCGCCCAGACGGCGGCGCCGAGCGGTCCGAGCTCGGCCCGCTCGAGGAAGACGGTCCGCTTCTTCCGGTCGCCCCGCTCACCCGTCAGCACCTGCAGCATCACCCCGTCCTCGGTCTGCGTCTCGCAGTCCTCGACGGTGATCGCTCGCGTCAGCTGGTCAGAAGAGGTGTTCGGCGCCACGTCCTTCCCGCCGACCAGCACCCACTCCGACTCGAGCTCGCCGACGCAGTGCACGTAGGCCTTGATCCTCGCCGGTGGGTCGGTCGCGGCCTCGCTGCTCCGGCCGAAGAACGAGACCCGCAGGCTCTCGGCGAACACCGCGCTGAACCTGGTCTTCACCGCCGCCTCGGCACGGCCCTTCGAGTCGTCACCCCGGTTACGTCGCGCGGACAGCTCGTGCGCCGACTTCTGCCCGGTCTGGGCGCTCGGCGCCCGGTAGGCGAAGGTTCGGTTGTCCGCGCCCACGTCGGTGTACCGGTCGGCCCAGGACCACTGGTGGGTCAGGGCGGCGGCCGAGCCGACCGGGAGCGCGGCGGCCAGCACCGCCGCGGGCAGGAGGGTCCACCACTTCCTGTTCATGACACTCCCGACGTTCCTCCCCTCGCGGCCGGATGTCGATGGCCCGGCAGGGCGGTCGTCACTGGGGTGCCCTCACCAGAGCTCCATCGACCCGCGGAACACGCCGGCCAGGTCGTCGGCGGTCACGTCCCGCGGGGCGGTGGCCAGGAGTCTCTGCTGCTGGAGCGAGCCGGCGACCAGGTCGTCGACGTCCCCGTCGGTGAAGCCGACCTCGGCCAGCCCGCTGGGGATCCCGATGTCACGCATCAGGGCGAGCAGGACCGACGGCAGCGCGTCCGGGCCCTCGCCACCAGCGTCGGGGTCGAGCAACCGGGCGGCGCGCAGGTGCCGCTCCGGGGCGGCCTCGAAGGTGAGCCGGAACGCCTCGGGCGCGGTCAGCGAGACGGCCATCCCGTGCGGCACGATCGGGGCGTCGTCGGGGTAGCCCTCGGGTCGGTAGTCGCGGACCCGGCCGGCGATCGGGTAGGCGTTGGCGTGCGGGATGTGCACGCCCGCGTTGCCGAAGCCGAGCCCGGCGAAGGTGGCGGCCAGCGCCATCTGCTCGCGGGCGGCCTCGTCGGATCCGTCCCGCACCGCGGTCCGGAAGGCCCCGGCGAGCAGCGCCATCGAGCGCTCCGACCACATGTCCGCGATCGGGTTGGCCCCGCAGTAGGGCACCCGTTGCTCGGGCTGCTTGGCGTCGAAGTCGGCGTACCACCGCGCGGTGTAGCTCTCCAGCGCGTGGCACAGGATGTCCATCCCGGCGGCGGCGGTGACCATCGTCGGCTGCGTGAGCGTCAGCCGCGGGTCCACCACCGCCAGCGTGGGCCGCAGACGCGGGTGGCTGATGCCGGTCTTCACGTGCAGGGCGAGCACGTCGAGGACGCAGATGGTGGTGCTCTCGCTGCCCGTGCCCGTCGTCGTCGGAACGGCGACCAGCGGGAGCAGCGCGTTGACCGGCGCGGTGGCGTTGCCGACCGGCGCGTTGACGTAGTCCATCAGCTCGCCGGGGTTGGTCAGCAGCAGGTCGACCGCCTTCGCGGTGTCGATCGCCGAGCCTCCGCCCACGGCGACGACGGCGTCGAAGGGTCCTGCGTCCCTGGCGAAGTCGATGGCGTGCGAGAGCGACTCGTCGGTGGGCTCGACGTGGACCTCGGCGTACGTCGTCACGGTCAGCCCGTGCCCGGCGATCCGGTCCGCGATCCGGGCGGGGTGACCGGTGGCGGCCACCCCCGGGTCGGTGACCAGGAGCACCCGGCGGGCTCCGGTCTGGACCAGGTCGTAGCCGATCTCGTCGGAGGAACCGGGCCCGAACTTCAGGTTCGGCGCGCCGTAGGTGAACACGGACTCACTCATCTGTCGTCCCAACGTCAGTATCGGTGTGATTCCCGGGATCCCCGGACCGGGCCGTGGCCCGAACCCTAGGATTGCATCGTCCATGGAGGGGGGAACGGCATGGGCCTGAGGCGTTGGATCGCGCGCCGCTGGATCGTGCTGGTCGCTGCCCTGCTGCTGCTCGTGGGCGCCACGGTCGCCGGCGTGGTGCTGCTGCGCGAGCCGCCCGACGACGTCGCGCCCACGAACACAGGCGCCGCCCACGTCGTCGTGGAGGACAACCTGCTCGTCGACGCGCGCAGCGGCCGCGAGTTCGTCCCGCGCGGCGTCAACTGGAGCAGCTTCGAGTACGCCTGCGCCCAGGGCTGGGGCATGTCCACGCTGGACACCCTGGTGGCCGTCGACGCCCGCTCCTACGAAGCGAACGCGATCGCGGAGTGGGGGGCCAACACGGTGCGTCTGCCGCTCAACCAGGACTGCTGGCTCGGCACGCGGGGCGCTCCGCTGAGCGACCAGTCGGACGCCAGGACCGCCACCGGCTACCGCGCCGAGGTGGCCGAGTTCGTCGACTCGCTGAACCGGGCCGGCCTGGTCGTGATCCTCGACCTGCACAGCCGGAAGCGGATCGGCGAGCCAGAGTTCGGCAACCTGGCGATGCCGGACTCGGAGTCGGTGGCGTTCTGGCGGTCGGTCGGCGAGCAGTTCCGGGACAACCCGTCGGTCATGTTCGACGCCTTCAACGAGCCCTACTCGCGCTACAACGACCGGCAGCAGCGCTGGGTCTTCGAGCTGTCCTGGAAGTGCTGGCGCGACGGCGGCTGCCAGGCACCGATGGCCGACGACCAGACCGCGACGGTGGGACAGCCGACGTACCTCGTCCAGGGCATGGAGTCGATCGTCGACACCATCCGTGACACCGGAGCCGAGCAGCCGGTGCTGCTGAGTGGTCTGGACTACGCCAACGACCTCTCCCACTGGCTCGAGTTCAAGCCGGACGACGACCAGCTGGTGGCCGCGTTCCACAGCTACGACTTCAAGAACTGCAGCGTGCGGGAGTGCTGGGACGACGAGCTGGGCAGGCTCGCGGACTCCGTGCCCGTCCTGACCACCGAGCTCGGCGCCACCCAGCCGACGGACGGTTACGTCGAGTCCTACCTGAGCTGGGCCGACGAGCGCGGTCTGGGAGTAGTGTTCTGGGTGTGGGCGAACCACCCCACCGACCCGATGTCGCTGCTCCGCGACCAGGGCGGCAAACCCACTGACTACGGTCGGCTGGCGCGCTCGTGGCTCATGGGCCGACCTCTGGTTCAGTCCTCTCGGGACCCAGATCCACGCGACGGTAACAACCCATCCACAGTCTCCCCACAAAAGACGACAAGCCCTGACCCGGTCTCCGACGGTCACTAATGTCTGGTTTGCAGCTCGGGTGCAGATCTCAATGGCACCAGAGCAGGGGGGTGCAACAACATGTCTATCAACGCATTTTCTTCGCGACCCGCGGGGAAGTCGGTCGGCGCCGCAGGCGTCGGGCTCATCGCGACCTTGGCGATCTTCGTTGTCGTCTTCGTCGCGTTCCTGATCGCGCCGCTCATCCTGCTCGCCCTCGCGTTCCTCGCCTACCTCGTGATGCGGCCTCGCCAGACACGCACCGAGGTGGTCCAGCCCGGTGACTCAGCCACCGCACCCGGTGGCTTCGGGGCGGGGACCCGATGACCACCACGCCCACGACGCTCGCCGCGGTCCGCCTCACGCAGGGAGTGGACCCTGAGGTCTCGCACCTGCTGACCGAGGGCATCTGCCGCACCTTCCGGGTCATGCCGTACGCCGTCCTCGACGGCGTGCTTCTGGTGGCCGCCGCCGACGCCGCCGACAAGATCGTCGAGCAGGTCGTCGCCGGCCAGGTCGACGGCCCGGTCCAGCTGGTCAAGCACACCGTCAACGAGCTGGTCGCGGCGATCGACGCCGTCTACCCGCCCGACCACGACATCGTCGAGACGCCGGCGACCCGCAAGGCCCGCACCCAGATGGCCCAGATGCTGCTGAAGAGCGGCCTGGTCACCGAGGAGGAGCTGCAGGTCGCGACGCTGGAGTACTCCCGGACCGGCGACCTGCTCGGAGACATCCTCGTCGCCCACGGCGCCATCTCCGAGGACACCCTGGTGGCCGCGCTCTCCGAGCAGTACCAGATGCAGCGCGTCGGTCTCACCGACTTCGAGCCCGACTTCGACCTGGCCCAGCGCCTGCCGGAGCCGCTCGCCCAGTCGTTCCAGGCGATCCCGGTCGCCGCCACCGACGGCGAGGTGATCCTCGCGGTGGCCCGCCCGCTCAGCAAGGAGCAGACCGAGACCGCCGAGGTCGCCCTCGGGACCAAGGTGCGGACCCTGCTGGCCAACCGCACCGAGCTCGACCAGGTGATCCAGCGCGTGTGGAGCGCCCAGTACTCCGAGCTGTCCACGCAGACGCTGCTCGAGGCCCGCCCGCACGAGTCGGCCCACGTGGTCGTCTCCGGTGCGCAGAAGGCCACCCTGATCTTCGCCGTGGTCGCCATCGTCGTCTGCGCCGTCATCTGGCCGATGCCCACGATGATCACGCTGGTCGGCATCTGCAGCTTCTTCTACCTGATCGTCTCGATCTACAAGTTCCGGCTGACCCTGAAGGCGCTGGGCGGCCACCTCGAGACCGACGTCACGGACGCCCAGATCCACGCGATCGACGAGCGGACCCTGCCGATCTACACGATCCTCGTGCCGCTCTACAAGGAAGCCGGCATCGTCGAGCGCCTGGTGCGTGACATCAACGCCCTCGACTACCCGCGCACCCGCCTCGACGTGAAGCTGCTCTGCGAGGAGGACGACGAGGAGACGATCGACAAGATCCGGGACATGGAGCTGCCGCCGCACTTCCACCTCGTGGTCGTGCCGGACAGCCAGCCCAAGACCAAGCCCAAGGCCTGCAACTACGGCCTCATGCTGTCGACCGGCCACTACTGCGTGATCTTCGACGCCGAGGACCGCCCCGATCCGGACCAGCTCAAGAAGGCCGTCATCGCCTTCGACGAGGTGAACCCGAACGTCGTCTGCGTCCAGGCCAAGCTCAACCACTTCAACCAGGACCAGAACCTGCTGACCGCCTGGTTCGCCAACGAGTACTCCATGCACTTCGAGCTG
>JBKJUE010000034.1:0-18684 GCA_046590395.1 Nocardioides sp. | reverse complement strand
CCCGCGTCTCCGACCTTGCTAACCTTTCCGACGCAACGATCCCCTGTAGCTCAACTGGCAGAGCATTCGGCTGTTAACCGGAGGGTTGCTGGTTCGAGTCCAGCCGGGGGAGCCCCGAAACCCGCTTGACCTGCTTAGACAGGTCAGGCGGGTTTTCTCATCTGCGGCGCCAGCCAGCTCTTTCTTCTGTTCGGGCCACGACGTCGCCCGGGGACGACGCCTGCTACTTCGCGGTTCAGGCGCGGTGGCGGCACGGGGTAGGTACTCTGCCGACAGATGGTCGGCTGTCGAAGCGGCCGGGCGCGGCGGGAGGTGAAGGATGGCCGTGTGCAGTTCCTGCGCGTCCGAGCTCGCCGACGGCGCTAAGTTCTGCAAGGAGTGCGGCACGCCTGCTGCCGCTGTGACCTGTCCGTCCTGCGGTTCGCCGGGCGACGACGGTCGCTTCTGCAGCGAGTGCGGTGCGGCCCTCACCGTTGCCGCCGCCCCGCTGCCGCCCCAGTCACCTGTCGCCGAACGTCGGATCACCTCTGTGCTTTTCGGCGACCTGGTCGGCTTCACACCGCTCTCGGAGAGCCGCGACGCCGAGGATGTTCGTCAGCTGCTCTCGCGCTACTTCGCGGAGTGCCGGACGGTCATCGGTCGCTACGGCGGCACCATCGAGAAGTTCATCGGGGACGCCGTGATGGCGGTATGGGGCGTGCCCGTCGCGCACGAGGACGACGCCGAGCGCGCGGTGCGCGCGGGCCTCGAGCTCGCCACGACCATCGCAGGCCTCGGCGAGGACCTCGGGGCGCCGGGCCTGGCCATGCGCGTCGGCGTCGTCACGGGAGAGGTCGCCGTCACGGTCGGGGCGACCGCGGAGGGCATGGTCGCCGGCGACGCCGTCAACACTGCCGCACGTGTGCAGGGCGCGGCAGCGCCGGGTCAGGTATGGGTTGACGACTCCACCCGCTCGCTCACCGCCGCTTCGGTCGCGTTCCAGGACGTGGGTACTCATGAGCTCAAGGGCAAGGCCGAGCCGATGCGGCTGTTCGCCGCCCGAGCCATCGTCGGCGAGCTCGGTGGGGCCAGCCGCGTCGATGGGCTCGAAGCACCGTTGACCGGGCGCGACCGCGAGGTACGACTACTCAAGGAGATGTTCCACGGGACCGAGGAGTCCGGGCGCCCGCGCCTGGTCGTGCTCGACGGCGAGGCCGGCATCGGCAAGTCGCGCATCGCCTGGGAGTTCGAGAAGTATGTCGACGGCCTCTCTGCCACCGTCCGCTGGCATCGGGGTCGCTGCCTGTCGTACGGCGATGGAGTCGCATTCTGGGCGCTCGCCGAGGCGGTGCGCACGCGACTGGGCCTGGCCGAGGGCGACACGGGCGACGTCGTCGACGCCAACCTCGACGCGGGACTCGAGGCGTTCGTGCCCGACGACAAGGAGCGCACCTGGCTGCGGCCGCGCCTCGCGGTTCTGGTGAGTGCGGACCCCGGGGCCGAGTTCACCCGCAGTGAGCTGTTCGTCGCCTGGACGACGTGGCTCGAGCGCATCGGCCAGGGTGACACCGTCGTCCTGGTCATCGACGATGCGCAGCACGCCGACGATGGTCTGCTCGACTTCCTCGACCATCTGCTGTCGACGTCGTACAAAGCGATCTTCGTCCTCGCCCTCGCGCGACCCGAGCTGCTGGAGCGCCGGCCGAGCCTGGGCGGGAGACGTGCGACCGTCATGCACCTCGACCCGCTCGACGACGACGCGATGGCCCGACTGGTCGAAGGGCTGGTCGCGGGGCTCACGCCCGAGAGTCGAGCCGCCCTCGTCGAACGGGCGGAGGGAGTCCCGCTGTTCGCCGTCGAGACCGTGCGCGCGCTGATCGACCGCGACGCCGTCGTCCCGCGCGAGGGTCGGTACGTGCCCGCCGACGGGGGCGCCATCGACCTCGACGCCCTCGGCGCGCCGGCCTCGCTGCAGGCGCTCGTCGCCGCACGACTCGACGCGCTGACACCCGACGAGAAGCGGGTGGTCGCCGTTGCGAGCGTGCTGGGCGCCACGTTCACGCGAGAGGGCCTCGTGGCACTGGCTGGCGACGGCTTCGGCATCGACACCGCGTTGGAGTCTTTGCAGCGCAAGGAGATCCTCTCCGTCCAGCAGGATCGTTTCGCGGCGGATCGTGGGCAGTTCCGGTTCGTGCAGACCGTCGTGCGGCAGGTTGCCTACTCGATGCAGTCGCGCCGAGACCGGAAGCTCCGTCACCTCGCCGCAGCCAGCCACCTCACGTCGATGGCAGAGGGAAGCGAGCTCGCACTCGTGATCGCCCAGCACCTGCTCGACGCCGTCGACACGTCGTCCACCGGTGACATTGACGCGCCCGAGCTCACGGTGCGTGCCCGCAACCTGTTGGAGCAGGCCGCCTGCCGGGCCAGGTCGCTCGGGTCGAGCGCTGAGGCCCGGCGGCTGTTCGAGAGCGCCTGCAGGCACGTCGTCGACCCCGTCGACCGGGCGCGTCTCACCTTCGAGTCCGGGCGGTCGGCCCTCGACGCCGGTGACTACGTGGACGCCTTGGGAATGTTGCGGTCTGCCAGCGAGCAGTACGACGCTCTCGAGCGTCCGATCGACGCTGGGCTGGCTGCGGGATGGCAGGCGCTGGCCCACAGCGCCACCAACGACGTATCGGCGGGCGCGATGGTGGCCCAGACGTGGTGGGACCGGCTCGAGGGAGTCGTCGGCGCCGAGGAGGCCCTGATCCGTCTCGGGGCCGCGCTCGCCAACTCCGCGGCCAGCCGCGGAGACACGGCCACGGCGTTCGACTACGCCAACCGACGGCTGCGGTACGCCGAAGCGATCGGCAGCCAGTCGGAGATCGGCCGGTCACTGCTCATGCTCGGGGTGGGGTACCTCAACACCGGCGCGCCCGAGGCGGCCCGCACGCTCGTCGACGGTGCTGCCCGCCTGGCTCGGCAGGGAGACCAGCTCGACGTGCTCTCGAACTGTCTCAACAACCTTGCATCGATCCAGCTGAGCCGTGATCTCGTCGAGGCCGAGAAGTCTGCGCGCGAGGGCATCGAGGTGGCGCGACGCTCGGGTGTCGCAGGACAGATCGACTACACGACGGTGAACCTCGTCACTGCTCTCTGGAACGCCGGCCGACTCGCGGACGCTGCCGAGATCGCCGACGCGGCGATGCCGGAGGTCTCCTTGCACACCCTTCACCACCACTTGCTCGCGCTGCGGTTCCGGGTGGCGGAAGCGCGAGGCGAGCCGGTCCCCGACCTGCCCGACCGGGAAGAGTCGGAGGACGCGGGATTCGAGGCCGTCTGGCTCGACCTCGCGATCCAACGGGCACTGCACACCGGCGACAGCGCCCTTGCGGCCCGGTTGGCCGACACGTCGTTACCCAAGATCCTCGACACGATGAGCATCGACGACGACTTCGTGATGCTGTGGCCGCCTTTGGTGCGCTCCGCCCTGACCTCAGGCGACCTGACCCTCGTCGACCGCATGCTCGCACCTGTCGAGGGGGCCGCGGCCGGCGTCCTCAGCGCCGGCGTCCGGGCCGAGTGGCACTGGTTCCGAGGGGCTGCCGGAGCCCTGCGCTGCGACGACCCAGCACGCGTCCACGCGGAGTTCCGGGAGGGCATCGAGCGGCTCGACGAGTTCGGCGCCCGCGGAATGGCGGCGCAGGCGCGCGAGGACCTCGGACGTTGGTTGGTCGACCAGGGCCGAGCCGTCGAAGCGGAGCCGCTGCTGGCCGCGGCCCGTTCGACCTACGACGACATCGGTGCGGCGGGCTGGCTCGCCAAGCTCGACGCCTGGCAGAGCGAGCGCGCGAGCGTCTAGGTCTAGTTGGTTCTCGCGTGGCAACGGAGGTGCTGATTCGAGTCCAGCCGGGGGAGCAGGCACAGAACGAACGTGTCCGCACGGGCACGCTGGTTCCGCATTTCTCGGCGCGTCAACGCAGCCGGCACCGGTTGAGCGTGTCCGCGCCCTCGCGCGGCTTCGCGATCGTCGCGCTGGCCGGCGGGCGCCGGTCGTCCTCGACCCACTGCACCAGTCGCCGGAACGCGGTGCGGGCACAGGGCAGGATCGGGCGCACCCGATCGCCGTACTCGGCGTAGAGGCCGTCGACGTGGGTGCCGCGCGGCACCCGGTAGTAGCGGTGGAGGCCACCACGACCCTGCTGCTTCACCATCGGCCGGTAGACGTCGGAGTCGGTGCGGATCGGGAGCAGGGCGTCGAGGGTGCCGTGCAGGGTCAGCATCGGTCGCCTCACGTCGCCGGTCAGGGCCACCTTCGCGAGCGCCTTCCGCGCGGCCGGCCGGTCGGCGTACTTGTAGTCGGCGTCGCAGTCGGGCGTCCCGCTCTGGCAGAACGGTGTCCCGGCCCGGGTGTCGCCGTCGTACGTCGGGTCGAGCTCCTCGCGGTAGAGCCGCTGCGTCAGGTCCCAGTACACCGAGTAGTGGTAGTCCCAGGTGAACTCCGAGCCCCTCTGGAAGCCCGCCCTGATCATCGCGTCGTGGGCGGCTTCGTCCCCGGTGGCGGCGTACGCCGGGTAGTGGCGCAGCGCGACCGGCAGGTAGGTCAGCAGGTTGGGCTTCTCCTCCTGGTAGAGCGTGCCCTCCCAGTCCATGCCGCCGTCGTAGAGGCCCGGCCGGTTCTCGAGCTGCCAGCGGACGAGGTAGCCGCCGTTGGAGATCCCCACCGCGTAGGTACGCCGCGGCTCGCGGCCGTAGCGCTGCGCCAAGACTTCCTTGGTGGCGCGGGTGAGCTGGGTGACCCGGTGGTTCCACTCCGCGATCGCGTCGCCGGGCTCCTGCCCGTCGGCGTAGAAGCTGGAGCCGTTGTTGCCCTTGTCGGTGCTGGCGTACGCGTAGCCCCGGGCGAGGACCCAGTCGCTGAACAGGAAGTCGCCGGCGTACTGCGTGCGGGTTCCGGGTGCACCGCTGACGACGAGCCCGCCGTTCCAGTCGTCGGGGAGCCGGATCACGAACTGCGAGTCGTGGTTCCACCCGTTGTGGGTGTTCGACGTCGACGTGTCCGGGAAGTAGCCGTCGACCTGGATCCCCGGGACGCCGCTGGGGTTCCCGGTACCGGGCGCGTGGAGCGACGCCCAGTCGGACGCGTCGGTGTGACCCGTGGCTGCCGTCGAGGCGGTGGTCAGGTCGTCGAGGCAGGCGACCTTCTGCATCGGCGCCTTCGGTACGTCGATCCGCCCCTCGCGGGCGCAGTGCCCGGACGGGGGAGCCGCCCCGGTGGCGGTGGCCCCGGTGGGCACGGACAGCAGGGCGACGACGAGAGCCGAGACGGGGAGGAGGGAGCGCATCCGGTCATGCTGCGTCGTCGCGACCGTCACCGTCCATGTGGCCAGCGACCACATCCAGTGTCGATGGGTGGCTCCTACTCACCCCAGCCCATCGGGAAGACCTCGAAGCTGGCGGCGAACGGCACGCCGAGCCGCTGGCCGAGCGGACGCGAGAACCCCTCGAGGAACTCGCGGGGGTCGAAGTGCTCCCAGCCGAGGCCCTCGATGTACGCCGCGTGCGCCTTCAGCGACGCCACCCCGGCGTCGAAGGTGTCCGTGACGTCCACCGCGTGCCGGCCGTCGGGGGAGCCGAACGCCCAGACGGCACGCACCCCACCCCACGGCTGCAGGCCGCCCGTGAGCTGCTCGGGGAAGATCCACCGGTTGCCGGCGTCGCGGACCGCGTCGAGCACCGCCCTGCCGACGGCGATGTGGTCGGCCTGGTTGAGGTTCTGGCCGCCCCAGGTGTCCCGGAAGTTGCCGGTGATCACGATGTCGGGCTGCGAGCGGCGCACCGCCTGTGCGATCGCCCGGCGCAACGGGACGCCGTACTCGAGGATGCCGTCGGGCATCCCGAGGAAGTCGACCACCGACACCCCGACGATCGCCGCCGACGAGATCTGCTCGGCCTCGCGCACCACCCGGCACTCGTCGGGCGACATCCCGTCGATCCCGGCCTCCCCGCTGGTGACCATGCAGTAGGCGACCTCCTTGCCCTGCCCGGTCCAGCGGGCGACGGCGGCGGCCGCGCCGAACTCCATGTCGTCGGGGTGGGCCACGATGGCCAGCGCCCGGTTCCAGTCCTCGGGTAGCGCTTCGAGCGGTTCGGTGTCCATCCGCCGAGCATGCCAGTGATAACCGATTGCCGGACGGGTCCCGCTCCGCTTGGGTTGCGACATGGTCGAGGTCGTCGAGGCTGATCCGCAGGACGAGGGTTCGCTCCGTGACTGCTGGGAGACCGAGCAGGCCGCGATCATCCGCACCTGGGGCCGCCCTGGAGGTCAACGTGCCTCGGCACCGTCCTCAAGCTGGCCACGCTCGACCTCGTGTGCCGTGACCATCCCGACCGACGCACGTTGCACACGTGGACCGAGCCCGACAACCACGCGATGTACCGGACCAACCTCGGGTTTCGGCTACGTGGCGGTCGAGCGGATGCACGAGATGCAGCTGAAGGACGGTGGATGAGCGGGTACGCCGATCTCCGCCGACGCCTGCCCTCCAGCTCCGAACGCTGGCAGGCGGAGGAGTTCGCCGACGAGCTGACCGAGTGGATCGGCGGCGAGGTCGGGGAGGTCCGGTCGTTGGAGCAGGTCAAGCTGCGGGTCTGGGCCTCGGTCTGGGCGGCCGAGACGGACGACCGCCGGTTCTACGCCAAGCAGAACTGCGAGCTCCAGGGCTTCGAGGCGGCCCTGGTCGCGACGCTCGCCGAGCTGGTCCCGGACCGGGTCGTACCGGTCGCCGCGGCCGACGCGGACCGCGGCCTCCTGCTGACCACGGACCAGGGGAGGGTGCTCGGGGACGTCACGGCCGATGACGACCTCGACGTGTGGGAGCGGGTCCTGGTGGCCGGGGCCGAGCTCCAGCGTGAGCTCGAGCCCCACGTCGACCGGCTCGGCGCCCTCGGCCTGACGAGGCTGGGGCCCGGGGACGCGCCCGGGTACGTGGAGCAGCGGCTCGAGGAGCTCTCGTCGCTGCCCGCGACCGACCCGATGGCGCTGGCCGCGGACGAGGCCGACGCGCTCAAGGCTTCCCTGTCGACCGTGCGCGCCTGGTCCGAGGAGGTGGCGGCGCTCGGGCTGCCCCTGACCCTCAACCACAACGACCTGCACGAGAACAACGTCTTCGCGGTGGGGGAGTCGCTGCGGTTCTTCGACTACGCCGACTCGTTGCTGACCGAGCCCCTGGGCGTCCTGCTGATCCCGCTGAACATGCTGTCGCACCGGCTCGAGGCCGGTCCGGACGACCCGCGTCTGTGGCGGCTGGCCGACGCCGCCCTCGAGGTCTGGAGCGACCGCGCCAGCATGGCCGACCTGCGGGCCGCTCTGCCTGCTGCCCTCCAGCTCGCCCGCCTCGGCCGGGCCGAGAGCTGGGCCCGCTGCTGCGTGTCGATGTCCGACTCCGAGCTGGAGGAGTGGGGCAGCACGGTCCCTCGTTGGCTGTCGACGCTCTTGCTCGACCCACCGGTCGGGTCCGTCCGGCGTTGACGGCTAGGCTCGTCGCCTCGGGGAGGTAGCTCAGTCGGTTAGAGCAGAGGACTCATAATCCTTGGGTCGTGGGTTCGAGCCCCACCCTCCCTACTCAGCCAGCCGACGTACGGACCTCCCTTGTCGGCCGGACCGCTTGGTGCGACGCTCCGGAGATGACCACCCTCGAGCAGGCGTCGCAGTCCTTCTACGACGCGCTCAACGCGGTGCTGGTCGGCGACGTGAGGCCGATGCTGGACGTCTGGTCGCACGCGGACGACGTCACCTACATGAGCCCGTTCGGCGAGCTCCTGGCCGGCTGGGCGGCGGTCCGGGCCTCCTGGCTTGGACAGGCCGAGGCCCACCTCGGCGGGCACGTCGACCCCGAGGATCTCCGGCACCTGGGTTCGCAGGACCTCGGCGTCGTCGTCGGCTTCGAACGTGGCTCGGTCGAGATCGACGGATCGCCGACCGCGGTCGACATCCGGGCCACCAGCACCTACCGGGTCGAGGACGGCCGTTGGGTCATGGTCGGGCACCACACCGACCCCCTCGGCTGACTTGGCATGGCCCTGGTGCGCCGCAGGGCCGTGCTCCGGGCGGGGCTGGCCGTCCCCGCGCTCGCGCTCACGCAGGCGGCCGCAGCTCGACGCCGTGCCGATCCGCGGGTCGTGGTCGTGGGTGCCGGTCTGGCCGGGCTGACGGCGGCGTATCGGATCCACCGCGCAACCGGGTGGCAGGTCAGCGTCCACGAGGCCTCGACGAGGGTCGGCGGCAGGGCCTACACCATCCGGGGGCTGCCCGGCGGTCTGCATGCCGAGGCCGGCGGGACCTTCATCAGCACGGGTGACTGGTCGATTCGTGGGCTGGCCAAGGAGCTGGACGTGCGGTTGCTCGACCTGGATCCGCTCTGGCCTGGTGGGGGATACGCCTACTTCTTCGACTCTCGCAGGCAACGCGGGGGCGACGTGTTCCGGGGCGAGTGGAAGACCGCGAGGGTTGCGGAGCGGCAGTTCCGCACGATCCCCTGGCAGATCACCCACGGCGAGAACGATCCGCAGGCGGTCCGACTGGACCGGACGACGGTCGCCGAGTGGATCGCCTCGGCCACGCCCGAGAAGGCATCGATCTTCCGTTCCTACCTGCGCACCTACTTCGAGACCGACTACACCGGTCCCGCGGGCGAGGCGAGCGCTCTCCAGGTGCTCGCCGACTTCGCGGCGCCGGGTCGTAGCTACGACGAACGGTTCCTCGTATGTCGTGGCACCGACACGCTTGCCACCACGCTCGCGGACCTGCTCCCCGACGGCGCCGTCCGGCTCGGGTCGGCGCTCGTCGCCGTCCACGAGCGTGCCCACGGCTACCGGCTCACGTTCGATGACGGCGGGATCACCGAGGACGTCCACGCGGACGCGGTGATCCTTGCCCTGCCCTTTCCCGCGCTGCGACGCGTCGACCTCACGACGTCGGGGTTCTCCCGGTTGAAGCGGCGAGCCATCCGCGAGCTCGGGATGGGCGTGGGGATGAAGACCAACCTGGTCTTCGAGTCGGCGGTCTGGCGGCCGGAGAGCAGTGGTGAGTCCGTGTCTGACCTGGCGCCGGGCTGGACCTGGCCCGGGCACGTCGGTCAGGAGTCTGACAAGAGGCTCATGGTCTGCATGACGGGCGCCGGCGCGATGCCGGACACCACGGGCGCACCCGTGCACGGACTGGCGCCGCCAGCCCTCGCGGACGCCTACCTCGCAGACCTGGACCGGATCTTCCCAGGCTGTGCCGCGGCATACGCCGGGACGACCTGGGTGGCCCGGTGGGTGGAGGACCCTTGGGTGGGCGGCACCTATTCCTACTACCGGTCTGGGACGATGACCGAGATCGCCGGCGCCGAACGCCGGACCGAACGGACGGCCTTCTTCGCAGGTGAGCACACGGCCCGCTACGGCAACCGGGCCACCCTGAACGGCGCCGTCTGGTCGGGTGACCGGGCGGCCCGAGGTGTGGTCGCCACGCTCAGGTCAGGCTGATCCACGCGGCGATGGCTACGTCGAGGGTTCGGGCACCCGGCAGTCGACCTTGGGGTTGGCTCCGACGTAGTTGAGGGGGCCGGCGAGGACCGTCAGGGTGGTGTCGGTGGCCGTCTTGCCGCAGCGCGACTGCCTCTTACACGCTCAACGCCAGGGTCGCGGGTGCAGGGCGTGATCGCGCCCCACGAGTCAGCGCTGGTCCGTCCCTACCCCCTGACTCAGTTCGAGGGCTCCGGCACCTTGCAGTCGACCTTCGGGTTGACGCCCAGGTAGTTGAGCGGGCCGGCCACGATCGTCAGCACCGTGTCGCCGGTCGTCTTGCAGTTCACCTCGCGGTCGTCGCCGAAGTAACCGCGCTGGAAGGCCGCGGCGGCTCCGATCACCAGCCAGACGACCAGCAGGATGCCCAGAAGGCCCTTCATCGTTGTCTCCCTCTCCGGCGCGTCCGACGACGCGTCCACGAGTCCTGTTACCCAATCCCGGGGAGTTGAACCCCGTCGTCACGCCGCGGGGCCGGCGTACGCCGTCTGGTAGTCGAGCAAGGAGACCCGGCCGCGGTCGAACCCCTCGGCCAGGACGGGCAGGAGGGCAGCGGCTCCCTCGGTGGTGCCGCCGTCCGCCACGAGCTCCAGCTCGCGGGCGATCGTGCTCACCCACGCCACGCCCAGGTTGCTCGCGCTGCCCGACAGCCGGTGCGCCGCCTGCCGCAGGCGCTCGGCGTCGCCTGCCGCGACCGCCTCGGTGATCGTGGCCAGCAGCACCGGCGTGTTCGCGACGAAGTTGCCGATCGCCCGGTCGAGGTACGTCGTGTTGCCGGGCGCCATGTCCCGCAGCATGTCGAGCCGCGACACGTCCAGGTCGGCCCCGTCCACCGCGGGCGGCGGGACGGGCCGGGCACCGGTGCGCACCGTGGCCGGCTCGCCCGAGACCCACTGGCTGAGCGCGGCCGCGAGGGCGTCGGGGTCGACGGGCTTGGTCAGGAAGTCGTCCATCCCAGCGGCCAGGCAGCGCTCGCGCTCGCCCTCGACCGCGGCGGCGGTCATGGCCAGGACCGGGACCCGGCGCCCCGACTCGCGCTCCCGGATCGCGCGGGTGGCGGCGTACCCGTCCAGGCGCGGCATCTGCACGTCCATCAGGACGGCGTCGTGCCGACCGGGGTCGAAGGCGTCCAGCGCCGCGAGCCCGTCGTCGGCCGTGTCGGCGTCGTAGCCGAGGGCGTCGAGGAGCCCGACGGCCACCATCTGGTTCACCGTGTTGTCCTCCACGACGAGGATCCGGCGCCGGACGCCGGGCCGCTGGCCGGGCTGGTCCGGGGTGACCGCGTGCACGTCCACGCCGGCGAGGTGCTCGAGGAGGGCGGCGCGCAGAATCCGTCCCAGCACGGGCTTGGTCAGGCAGTCGGCGATGCCCTGCCCCCGGGCCGCGGCCGTGTCGAGGTCGGTCGTCGAGGAGAGCACCAGCAGCGTCAGCTCGTCGTACGCCGGGTCGCGCCGCAGGCTGCGCACGAGGTGCAGGCCGTTGCGCCTGGGCAGGGCGAGGGTGCGGTCGACCAGCACGGCCTCGAACGGGTCGCCTGCGGTGACGGCGTCGGCGATCGCGCGCTCGGCGCCGGATGCCGATGCCACGCCGTCCGGACGCAGGCCCCACCAGGAGAGCTGACCGGCCAGCACGGCGCGGTGCTGCTCGTGGTCGTCGACGACCAACACGCGGCGTCCGGCGAGCCAGGTGCGGGCGTACTGGTCCTCGGGGCTCTCGTCGGACCCGCTGGACGGCGCAAACGAGGCCGTGAACCAGAACTCGCTGCCGCGGCCGGGGACGCTGTCGACACCGATCTCGCCGTCGAGGGCACGAACGATCTCCCGCGAGATGGCCAGCCCGAGCCCGGTGCCGCCGTGGACCCTGGTCGTGGACGCGTCGCCTTGGGTGAAGCTGTCGAACAGCTCCTCCGCATCGTCGGGGTCGAGGCCGATCCCGGTGTCCGTCACGTCGACGCGCAGGACGGTCCGGCCGTCGACGATCGTGGCCGACGCCCGCACCACGACCTCGCCCGCGTCGGTGAACTTCACGGCGTTGGAACCGAGGTTGGTCACGACCTGCGCGAGCCGGGTCGGGTCACCGGCCAGCATCGCCGGAACGCTGTCGTCGCAGGAGACCAGCAGGTCCAGTCCCTTCGCGCGCGCGGCCTCGCCCAGCATGTTCGCCACCTGGTCGAAGACCGAGCGGACGTCGAAGTCGAGGTTCTCGAGCTCGAGCTTGCCGGCCTCGATCTTCGAGAAGTCGAGGATGTCGTTGATCAGTCCGAGCAGAGACCGACCGGCGGCCTGGACGCCCGATGCCAGCCGCAGCTGGTCGGCGTCCAGCCGGCTGCGCAGCAGCAGGTCGTTGAGTCCGATGACGCCGTTGAGCGGGGTCCGGATCTCGTGGCTCATGGTGGCCAGGAACTCCGACTTCTGGCGGGACGCCTCCATCGCGCCGTCGCGGGCGTCGGCCAGGGCCCGCTCGGCCTGCTGCCGCTCCACGACCCGGCCCAGCTGGACGGCCACCTGCTCGACCATCGCCTGGATCATCTCGTGGCGGTAGAGCGGCGGGTCGGACGTGATGGTGAGGACGGCGTACACGTCGCCGGCGTACCGCACCGGGAAGGCGATCGTGAGCCGCTGGTCGTCCCAGACGGTGGCCTTCTCCCGTAGGGCGCGACGAGCCAGGGTGAGCTCCATCGCTGATTCCTCGGGGGTGGCCTCGTCGTCCCTGCGGTCGGCGTCGTGGAGGTGGAACGGCAGGAGGTCGGTCCCGTCGTCGGACACGACGAACCCGCGGCCCCGGGACCAGTCGTCGTGCAGCAGCACCAGCGAGCGAGCATGCACCAGCACGTCCTCGAGCGTGCGCGCCTCGTTGGCCGCCGTCGCGATCGCCTGCATGAGCTGGTTCTGCGTCACCTGGTCCTGGAGCGCGACCTCGGCCTGCTTGGTCTCGGTGATGTCCTGGAAGGTCCCGGTCACCGTCAGGATCTCGCCTGCGGCGTCGCGGCGGACGACGCCGCGGCCGCGGGTCCAGATCCAGTCGTCCGCGCCCATGATCCTGGCCTGGAAGAGGAACTCGTCGGCCCCCGCGAGAGCGCCGTCGACCGCCTGCTCGACCTCGGCCCGGTCGTCGGGGTGCACGCTGTCGAGCACGTCCCCGTAGCCGGCCGGGAAGTAGTCCGGCTGCAGGCCGTAGATGGCGGTCAGACCCTCCGACCCGTGGATCTGGTCGGTAGCGACGTGCCACTCCCAGGTGCCGATCCGGGCGATCCGCTGGCCCTCGGCCAACTGCTGGCGGCTCTCGGTGATGGCGTCGACGACCCGCCGTCGCTCGTCGAAGTCGGCGAACCGGTGCAGGACCCCCCGGATCTCGCCGTCCGCTGTGTGCAGCACGCTCTCGGCGACGAGCGCCCAGAAGGAGGTGCCGTCCCCGCGGACGAAGTTGACCTCGACGTCGTGCTCGTTGACGTGGCCCCGGCGGATCATCTCGAGGTGCTCGGCGAACTGGACCTGGCCGGCCGGGTCGAGCGTGTCGAAGACGGTCAGCTCACGGAACTCGTCGCGGCCCGTTCCGAACATCGCGGCGAGCGCCGGGTTCGCGTAGAGGGTGCGCCCCGCCAGGTCGAAGACCCAGATGCCGTCGGCAGAGGCCTCCACGACGTCGTGGTACAGACCCTCGAGCTCCATCCGACGCCTCCTCCCACCCCACGATAGGTGCTACAACATGAGCCATGCCGCTGTTCGAAGCCCGCTCCGGCGAGTCTTGGCGCGACCCCTGGACGTCGTACGCCACGCTCCGCGAGACCGACCCCGTGCACGACGCCGGGGACTTCTGGGTCCTGAGCCGTTTCACCGACGTGTACGACGCCGCTCGCGACACCGCGACCTTCTCCAGCGCCCGCGGGCTGACGATGACCGACGGCGAGGCGGAGCTCGAGCTGGTCAGCGAGTTCGCGCCGATGGTGATGCTGGACCCACCGGACCACACGGTGTTTCGGCGGATGGTCGGGCGAGGCTTCACCCCACGCCAGGTGACCGAGCTGGAGCCGATGGTGCGCGACTTCGTGCGTGCCCGGATCGAGGTGCTCGGCGAGCGGGGGAGCGGCGACGTCGTCCGCGAGCTCCTCAAGCCGCTGCCCAGCCTGGTCGTCGCGCACTACCTCGGGGTGCCGGACGAGGACCGGCCGCGGTTCGACGGCTGGACGGACGCCATCGTCGCGGCGACCACCACCGGTGACCCGATGGCGAGCGCCCAGGCGGCGGCGGAGATGTTCGACTACTTCGCGGCGCTGGTCGAGCGACGCCGGCGTGACCCCGGTGACGACACGATCTCCCAGCTGGCCGCGGCGGGCGACGACGTCAGCGTGCTCCAGATGCTGGGCTTCGCGTTCACGATGGTCGCCGGAGGCAACGACACCACGACCGGTCTGCTCGGCGTGACCCTGCAGCTGTTGACCGACCACCCCGAGCAGCGACGCCGGCTGATCGACGACCCGGGGCTCGTGCCGGACGCGGTCGAGGAGTTCCTGCGGCTCTCCAGCCCGGTGCAGGGGCTCGGGCGCACCACGACCCGCGACGTGGAGGTCGGCGGTCGCACGGTCGCCGCGGGCTCGCGGGTCCTCCTGCTCTACGCGGCAGCCAACCGCGACCCCCGCGAGTTCGGGGCCGACGCCGACGAGCTCGACGTGACCCGGGCGCCGCGCCGGATCCTCACCTTCAGCCACGGTGCCCACCACTGCCTTGGTGCGGCCGCCGCACGGCTGGCCGGACGGGTGGTGCTCGAGGAGCTGCTGACCCGGCTACCGGACTTCGCGGTGGACGCCGCCGCCGGCACCTTCGCCGACGGGCACTACGTCCGCCGTTACGCCAGCTTGCCGTTCACCGCTCAGCTCTCGCCCGCGATCTTGTAGACGCCGTCCTGGAAGACGAGCGCCAGGCCGACGTCGTCGGTGACCTTGCTGCCGTCGGTCTTCTGGTACTCGACGGTGTAGGCCACGGTCAGTGCTTCGGGGTCCGCCGAGAACGCGACGAGGTCGGCAGTCTCGATGGTTCCCCAGAACCCGCTGTAGCGCTCGATCCCGCCGCTGTCGGCCTGGAACTCGGGCGTGAGCATGGCGAACGCCGCCTCCGGGTCGCTGGTCACCGTGGCGAGGTAGTCCTCCATGAAGTTCTCCATGCCGTCGGCTGTCGGCGCCTCGCCCGTGCTCTCGGTCGGTGACTGGCTGGTGGTGGGATCGCCACCGGGGTCGTCCGCAGCCGGGTCCGGCTCCTGCGACGCCACGACCGCCCAGATGATGATGCCGAGGAGAAGGGCGACGGCGATGCCGACCAGGATCGGCCCGGTGGGTGCCCGCCGGCGGTGGACGGGTTCTGCCGGCGCCACGGGCGCAACGCCGTCGACGGGCGTCGGGGCGAACACCTCGGTGGGCGTGGGCTCGGGACCCGGCGCCGGCACGGGGACCGGCGTGGGCGCCGGGTGGATGGTCGTGCCGGTCGGTCCGGCGTGCAGGAAGTCGCGGACCTCCGCCATCGACCAGCGGTCGCCACGCCCGCGGGTCATCGTGCGTTCCAGCAGCGGCGCGAGCCACCCGGCGTTGGTCAGCCGGGGCGGCTCCTCGTGGACGATCCGGTAGAGCGCACCCATGAGGTTGTCGCCGACCTCGTACGGCGGCCGGCCGTCCAGCGCGTGGTAGAGCGTCGCGCCGAGCGACCACACGTCGCTGTCGGTGCTGGCCTGCTCGCCGGAGGCGACCTCGGGTGCGAGGTAGGCGGGGGAGCCGGTCACCAGCCCGGTCTGCGTGAGCGAGGCGTCGGCCTCGGCCCGGGCGATCCCGAAGTCGCTGAGCTTCACCTGCCCGTCACTGGTCACCAGGATGTTCGACGGCTTCACGTCACGGTGCACGATCCCGGCCGAGTGCGCTGCGGCGAGGGCGTCGGCGGCCTGGCCGACCAGCGGTGACGCCTGGTCGGGGGAGAGGGCGCCGTCGCGGCGCACCAGCTCCGCGAGCGTCACCCCGGCGACGTACTCCATCACGAGCCAGCGCTCGCTCTCCTCGGTGACCAGGTCGAAGACGGCGACCACGTGCGGGTGGTTGAGGCGGGCGGCCAGCCGGGCCTCGCGCTCGGCGCGCTCGAAGTCGGGGTCGGTGCCCCCGGGCGCAGCGCCGATGCGCTTGATCGCCACGTCGCGCCCCAGCACCTCGTCGCGCGCGAGCCACACCGCGCCCATCCCGCCCCGACCGATCTCGCGGTCGAGCGTGTACCTGCCTGCGATCAAGTCCGGTCCTCTCCCTGTGCGGAATGCTATCGACTGTCCCGTTCCGGGAGGGCGCTGGCAAACCGGGTGGGCGTCCCCGCGCTCCATGCGGCAGTCTTGGCCCCACGTACCCGCTCTCCGGAAGGCCCACGCGTGCCCATCGACCCGACCATCCTCGACGACCTCGAGTGGCGTGGCCTCGTCGCCCACTCGACGGACCCGGATGCCCTGCGCGAGGCGCTGGGCCAGGGGAGCGTGCGGTTCTACGTGGGCTTCGACCCGACGGCGCCGAGCCTGCACATGGGCAACCTGGTGCAGATCCTGACCGCGAAGCGGCTCCAGGACGCCGGCCACACGCCGTACGCACTCGTCGGCGGTGCCACCGGGATGATCGGTGACCCGCGGGACTCCGGCGAGCGCACCCTCAACACCGTCGAGACGGTGAAGGACTGGGTCGAGCGGGTACGCCGCCAGATCGAGCCGTTCCTCTCGTTCGAGGGCGACAACGCCGCGACCATGGTGAACAACTACGACTGGACCGAGAACCTCTCGACGATCGACTTCCTGCGCGACATCGGCAAGCACTTCCCGGTCAACCGGATGCTGGCCCGGGACGTCGTGAAGTCCCGGCTCGAGGCGGGGATCAGCTACACGGAGTTCAGCTACATCCTCCTGCAGTCGATGGACTACCTCGAGCTGTTCCGCCAGCACGGCGTGACGCTCCAGTTCGGCGGCTCCGACCAGTGGGGCAACCTCACCGGCGGGGTCGAGCTGATCCGGCGTGCGGACGGCGGGAAGGCGCACGCGTTCGCGACGCCGCTCGTCACCAAGGCCGACGGGACGAAGTACGGCAAGACCGAGGGCGGTGCGCTCTGGCTCGACCCGGTGATGATGTCGCCCTACGCCTTCTACCAGTTCTGGCTCAACGCCGAGGACCAGAAGGTGGGCGAGCTCCTGCGGATCTTCACGTTCCTCACCCGCACCGAGATCGAGGACCTGGAAGCGCAGACGGCCGACAAGCCCTTCCTGCGGGCCGGGCAGAAGGCGCTGGCCGACCACGTCACCACCCTTGTGCACGGGGCCGAGGAGACGGAGCGGATCAAGGCGGCCTCCGGTGCCCTGTTCGGCGGTGGGGACCTGACCGGGCTGAGCTCCGACACCCTCGGTGCTGCCCTGCGCGAGGCCGGCTCCACCCGGGTCGACCCGGGGTCCGGCATCCCGGGTGTCGTCGACCTGCTCGTCGAGACCGGACTGGCCAAGAGCAAGGGCGAGGCCCGGCGGACCATCGGCGAGGGCGGCGTCTACCTCAACAACGTGCGCGTCGAGGACCCCGACCTGGTGCCGGGCGCCGAGGACCTGATCGGCGGGACCTGGCTGGTGCTGCGCCGCGGCAAGAAGAACTTCGCCGGCGTCGAGGTCGGCTGACCCCGGCGTGGACGGACGCTGGCTGGACTCCCTCGAGGAGCGGGCGGCGGCCGTCCTGCCCGCCCCGGTCCTCGAGTACGTCCTGCAGGGAGCCCGGCACGGCGTCACCGCCGCGGAGGCGGGTGCGGCCTGGGCGCGCGTTCGGTTCCTGCCCTACGTCCTGCGCGACGTCACGGCCGTCGACCTGACCTGCGACCTGCTCGGCCGGCCCGCCGCCATCCCGTGGGGCGTTGCCCCCTCGACGCTGCAGCGAGCGGTCCACCCCGACGGTGAGCTGGCGATGGCTCGGGCCACTCGGGACGCCGGCGGGGTGATGGTGGTGTCGAGCAACGCCGGTACGCCGTTCGCCGAGCTGGGCGGCACCGGCGTGCGCTGGTGGCTGCAGGCCTACCTCCCGGCGGATCGCTCGTTGGCCACCGGGTTGCTCGAGCGGGCCGTGGCCGCGGGTGCGGAGGCGGTGGTGCTGACCCTCGACACCCCGGTCGTCGCCAGCAAGTACGCCGCCGGCGACGTCGTCTGGGACGTGGTGGACCCGTCCCTCCTCCGCGTGAACTTCGACCCTGGGTACGCCGAGGCGCCGGGCAGCGACAAGGCCACCGACCTGTCGGCGGCCGACGTGGCGTGGCTCGCCGCGACGACGAAGCTGCCGGTGGTGGTCAAGGGCGTGCTCCGGGCCGACGACGCCCGTCGGTGCGTCCAGGCCGGAGCCGCCGCGGTCTGGGTGTCCAACCACGGCGGCCGGCAGCTCGACCGGGCTGCCGCGACCGCCGACTGCCTCCCGGCGGTGGTGAGCGCGATCGGGGGAGAAGCCCAGGTCTACGTCGACGGCGGGGTGCGCTCGGGTCTTGACGTCCTGGCCGCGCTGGCGCTCGGTGCGGATGCGGTCTTCCTCGGCCGCGGCCCTCTCCTGGCCCTGGTCGACGGGGAGCCCGGTGTAGCCCGGATGCACCAGCACCTGCACGACGAACTGGTCGAGGCACTCCGCCTCGCCGGCTGCCGGGACCTCGCCGACACGCGCGGGCTGGCCGTCGTGAACCGCCCTTGACCCCCTCTGACCTGCGTAAACGTGGATGTGGCCCGGGTCACGAAGAACCGATTTGGACTTCGGCCCGGGTTCCCCTAATGTTCTCCGGGTCGCCAGGGAGCGGCGGGAGACAAGATCGTCACGATCGGGTCTCCGGCCCCGGGCAGACCACCTCCAACTCACACCTTCTTCGGGTGCCCGAGTGCGCGCCTCGAGCGGGTCTCGGAACTCCGGGAAGCAGTGCTGTGCCGGGGGTGAGGGAAGAGGAAGCCCCGAATTGCGGAGCAGAATTCAACCCGCTAATGTACGACGAGCGCCGCAGGCGGAGTCGGGAAACCGGCTCACCACGGACAGCGTCTGATTTTTGAGAACTCAACAGTGTGTCATAGTCGACGAATTAGTTTGTTTAGCCCCGTCCTCTGTGTCTTCGATCCTTTTGGGGTTGTTGGTGTGGGGGATGGTTTCTTTGT
>JBKJUE010000056.1:0-23735 GCA_046590395.1 Nocardioides sp. | reverse complement strand
CGCGAGATCGTCGCCGACACCCTCCACAACATCGTCGACCCGCTCGTGTACGACGAGGCGGTGTCGCTGATCGAGGAGCACCGGCTGGCCGGGCGCGACATCGTGATCGTCTCGACGTCGGGGTCCGAGGTGGTCGAGCCGATCGGCCAGATGCTGGGCGCCGACCGGGTCGTCGCTACCCGGATGGAGATCGCGGACGGCAAGTACACCGGCGGCATCGAGTACTACGCGTACGCCGAGGAGAAGGCGCGCGCGATCCGCGACCTGGCCGAGACCATCGGCTACGACCTCGACGCGTGCTACGCCTACAGCGACTCGGTCACCGACGTGTCGATGCTCGAGGCGGTCGGCCACGCGCACGCCGTCAACCCCGACCGCGAGCTCCGCAAGATCGCGGCCTCGCGCGGCTGGCCGGTGCTGGTCTTCACCAAGCCGGTGGCCCTGCGCAGCCGCCTCCCGCTGCCGCCCGCGAAGCCCGCCCTCGCGGCGCTCGCGGTGGGTGGGGTGGTCGCTATGGGGGGCGTTTGGTGGGCCAACGTCCGCCGTCGGAGACTCGGCGCCTGAGACTCGCCCTCGCCCGAAAAGTCAACCCTTGAAGTCGTCAGGGATGCGGCGTAGACAGGACTTATACAACTCCAGAACCCGCACATGAGCTGGGTACCCACGCGGCGATCTACCCTTCGTATAGGGCGCTAGCCAACGGGAAACACCCCTGGCGGCAACTAACTGATGCACGCTTGGTAGCCCACAGACTCATGTGTCAGCGGCGGCACCCGTATCTCTCTGATCGGGTGCCGCTCGCATGTCCGGTCCAGTCCGGTTGGCTGCGCAGCGCCGCTACTCCGCGTCGCGGCGCAGCGGGCTTGCCTCGGCACCGGCGGAGTAGGCCTCGGCGGCGTACAACAGCCACGCGTGCACCCCCGCCTGGCCGCCGTCGCGGTAGGCGCGCAGGTTCGACTCGTACGGCGCCCGCAGCGCCAGGTGCCCGGCCTCGGGGACCATGAGCGACTTCTCGTCGACCCCGCGGGCGACGAGCACCAGCCGCTCGGCGGCCCGGGCCACGATCCCGTTGTGCGACGGGAAGGGAGCCGCGCAGGCGAGCTCGGCGTGCACGACCGCGGCGACGAGCAGGGCCGGGACGGAGGTCGGGGCGAGCATCAGGTCGGCGAGCTGGCGGAGCCGCGCGGAGGCCTCGTCGTCGCGCGGGCGACCGAGCCGGTCGTCGGGCTGTACGCCGGCACCGGCGACCGCATGGATCCGGGCCAGGCCCTGGAGCGGGGCCCGTCCCATCGTCGGCACGAGGGAGAGGAGGACGGTCGAGACCCGCAGCGCGGACTGGCCGATCGCGTCGCCGGACCCCTCCCGCAGCTCGGCCAGCGTCGAGGACGACCCCTCGAGGACGGCGCTGGCGTGGGCGCCGCGGAGCAGCGACTCGGCGGTGGTCTCGGGCGAGGTCTTCCGCAGGCCGCGGTCGCGGAGCATCACGTCGATCCCGTCCCGGGCGGCCGCGAACGCGGAGGGCACTCCTTCGAGGGAGGCCAGGTGGGCCAAGGGATCCGTTGTCACAAGGGGTCAGGCTATGACAGGAGCACCCGGCCCCGGCGGGTAGCCTGCACGCAATGGACGACGAGACGCTCCGCCACGCGAGTTCCTTCGGCCCGGTCGCCGATGCGTACGAACGCGGTCGCCCCTCCTTCCCCCGCGAGGCCGCAGCCTGGCTGGTCGGCCAGGAGGCCGCCACGGTCCTGGAGCTGGGCGCCGGCACCGGCAAGCTGACCCGCGAGCTGGTCGCGCTGGGCCACGACGTCCACGCCACCGACCCGGACCCGGCGATGCTCAAGGTCTTGTCCCGGCACCTTCCGGACACCCGCGTCAGCGAGGCGAGCGCCGAGGAGATCCCTGTCCCCGACCGGTCGGTCGACGTTGTCGTGGCCGCCCAGTGCTACCACTGGTTCGACCTCGACCGGGCGCTCCCGGAGATCGCGCGGGTGCTGCGCCCCGGCGGCCACCTCGCGCTCGTGTGGAACTACCGCAACGACAAGATCCCGTGGGTACGCCGCCTCGGCAAGCTGATCGGCAGCCAGGAGCAGCAGATCGACGAAGCCGCCGAGACCCTGGTGATCTCGGACCTGTTCGGCTTCGTGGAGGACGCGACCTTCACGCACTGGCAGGAGATCAACCGGGACTCGATCCAGGACCTCGTCCTGTCGCGGTCCAACGTCGCCACCCTCGACCCCGAGGCCCGGGACGCCAAGCTGGCCGAGGTGCTGGCGTTCTACGACGACTTCGGCCGCGGCATGGACGGCATGCAGCTGCCCTACAACGCCCAGTGCTACAAGGCTGTCGTCGTCGAGCAGACCGCACCGGCCGACGAGGACGACGAGGCTGAGCCGGACGCCGTCCAGGAGACGCAGCCTCCCAACGACGGCACCGACACCGACATGCTGCTGATCGACTTCCGCTAGGCGCCGAGAGCGAGCGGACGTCATACGGTCCGAGCGCTATAGCGCTCGGACCGTATGACGTCCGGGGTGCTCGATCCGGAGGAAAGCTCAGTCCTGCTTGCGCTCCTGCTTCTTGGCCTCGGTCAGCTCGCTGAGGCGATCGGCGTCGGCGCGCGCCTCGTCGGCGGCCTGCTTGGTCTTGCGGGCCTCGTCGAGCTCGGCCTTCGCCTTCTTCTGCGCGGCCTTCTTCTTGGTTTCGGCTGCGGACTCGGCGCGCTTCTTGCGCTGCTCGGCCGTGGCGGTACGGCTGGCGGCACGCTTGTCGGCGGCCGCCTTCTTCGTGGCGGCGGTCTTGGCGGCCTTGGCCTTGGCCTGCTGCTGGCCGCGGGCCTCGGCGACGTCGGCCTCGTCGAGGCCGGACACAGCACGGTCCTGGGCGAGCTTGCGCTTCTCGGCGGCCTCCTGGCGGCCGGCCGCGGCGGTCTCCCGGGCCTGCTCCCGGCGAGCGGCGGCCTCCGCCTCGAGCTTCGCGGCGGTGGCGAGCTTGCCGGAGCGGTCGATGCGGTCGGTTCCGCGCTGGGTGATGTCGCGGTTGCGCAGCACCGTGCCGGCGAGCTTGTCGGCCGAGCCGATGGCCCGGTCCAGGGTCACGCGCGGGCCGGAGTCCTCGGGCAGCCGATCGGCCAGGTTCTTGTCGACGAGGACGAGCGGGAGTCGGGCGAGCTCGTAGGGCAGGGCGATCAGGTTCTTGATCATGGTGGTCCTCACTTGTCGGTCTGGGCGCGCAGCTGCGCGGCCTGCTGGTCGGCGGCGGCGGCCTCGCGCTCGAGGCGCTGCTTCTCGGCGGCGGCCTGCTGCTCGGTGGTGGTCGCGGCCGCGGCGATGGCCTCGGCCTCGTCGAGACGGGCTTCGGCGAGCTGGTCCGCGCGCTGCTCGGCGGCCTGCTTGTCGCGGGCCTCCTGCAGGGCGGCCTCGCGCTCGGCGACGGCGTGCTCGCCGGCGCGCTGCTGGTCGGCGATCGACTCCTCGCGGTCGGCCTCGGCACGCGCGGCGCGCTTCTGCTGGTCGGCCTCGCGGTTGGTCTCGTTGATCCCCTGGGCCGCCTCGGCACGCTCGGCGTTCGCGATGGCCTCGTCGGCGACGGCGTCCTTGCGGCGGCGGGCGGCGGCCTGCTGGAGCTGGCCCTCCTTCACGAGGTCGTCCCTGCCGGTCACGGCTCCGGCCATCTCCTTGGCCTTGCCCTTGACGTTGTCCAACATGCCTTCGCGTGCTTCAGATGCTTTGTCGTTGCTCATGGGAGCCCCGTGCCCGCTGCTCACCGGGTGACACTCGCTCACGCGTGTGATGTCAGCCTCAAACCGGGATGCGTCGTCCGGGTCACGTGCGCCATGGAACCCCTGTCCCCGCCGCGGAGGCGTCTCCGCGACGGGTGGGGCTGTGACCGCTCCCTCGTAGCTCTCGCCCCGAACGGCCCAGGGTCTGGATGTGCCTGACAGTGGTTCGACACCGACGACCTGACGGTTTGGTCGGCTGGCCCAAGGTCGCCGGTGAGCGCGCCAACGGCAAGCACGTCACCGACTGGCTCGGCGAGCCGAAGTCGTTCACCCCGTGGGTCGAACGCGGCTGATCGTCGAACGGGAGTGGGCTAGTTTCGGGCACGTGAATGCCCACGCCGGTCACGGCTCCTCCACCTTCGCCGCCCCGCTCCGCGATCAGTTCGACTCGTTCATCGACGAGCACCGCCGCGGGCTCCACGACAGCCTCGACGGGCTGACCGAGGAGGAGGCCCGGCGCCGGCTGGTCCCGTCCAAGACCACGCTGCTGGGGCTGGTCAAGCACGCTGTGTTCGTCGAGCAGGTGTGGTTCAACGAGGCGATCACGGGTCGTTCCCGCGCAGAGCTCGGCCTGCCCGCGATGCCGGACGAGTCGTTCGACCTCGAGGACGGCGACACGATCGGGTCGGTCCGCGCGACGTACGCCGAGGTGTGCGCCGCCTCCCGGGCCGCGACCGCGGACCTCGACCTCGACGACCTGCTGACCGGGAACCGGCGGGGTCCGCTGCCCCTGCGGTGGGTCTACCTGCACGTCCTGCGGGAGCTGGCCCAGCACTGCGGCCACGCCGACATCCTGCGCGAGCAGGTCCTCGCGTCCCGGACTGCCGTGCAGTAGCCGACCCGCTGGGGTGGCCGACTACCATTTGCAGGTGCACCAGGTCTCCGTCGTCGCCTACTTCGCGGACGACCCCTCGCGCACCTACCAGCTGATCCAGTGGCTGCCCGTCCTCGAGCTGCTCGACGACGAGCACCGGGTCGCCCTCGTCGTGCGCGATCCGGCGTCCGCGGTCGTGCTGCGGGAGCGGACCGCGCTGCCGGTCTTCGCGGTCCCGTCGTTCCCCGAGCTGACGGACCTGTACGCCGAGCTGGACGCCAAGGTCGTCCTCTACTGCAACAACTCGATGCTCAACTTCCAGTCCCTGATCAACGGTCGTTCGCTCCACGCCCACATCAACCACGGCGAGAGCGACAAGCAGAGCATGGCGTCCAACAACGCCAAGGCCTATGACCGGGTGTTCGTGGCCGGGGAGGCCGCGGTCCAGCGGCACCAGGCCGGCCTGCTCGAGTTCGACACCAGCCGACTCGTGCGCGTCGGGCGTCCCCAGCTCGACCTGCGACCCGGCCCGGCGCTGGCCCCGAGCGACCGGCGTACGGTCCTCTACGCGCCGACCTGGGAGGGCGACGCGGAGTACAACGACTACACCTCGCTCGACACGGTCGGGCCCGAGATCGTCCGCTCCGTCCTGGGTGTCCCGGACGTCCGCCTGGTCTACAAGCCGCACCCCAAGGTCGCCAGCAGCCCGACCCCCGCGGTCCGCGCCGCGCACCGCGACGTCCTGAGGCTGGTGTCCGAGGCCGCTCGTCGCGAGCCCGAGGCGGGGCACGAGTCCATCACCATCGGCGACATCCTCGCGATCATGCCGGCCTGCGACGCCATGGTCACCGACGTGTCGTCGGTCGGCCTCGACTGGCTCTACCTGCGGACCGAGAAGCCGATCTTCGTCACCGACCGGCACCACGACGCCGACCGGCTCCGCCGCGAGGTCCCGATGAGTCGGTGCGCCGACGTGATCGACGACGTCGTCGTGGCGGACCTGACCGCGCTGATCGCCGATCGCCTCGAGCACGACGAGCACCACCTGGCCCGGGTGGCCATGCGTCACCACTACTTCGACGACCTCCAGATCGGCGAGAGCACCGTCCGCTTCCTCGGCGCCGTGTCCGACCTGGTGACGCTGCGGGACCGGTTGCTGGGCGACACCTCGACCGACGGGGAGCAGGGCGACGCCATCACGGCGTGACAGGGCTCCGGTCCAGCCCACCTCGCGCCACTCCTGACAACCCGTCGACGCCCGGACTCGCCCGGCTTTACCTTCGGCGGGTGACCTCGCGACTTCTCGGCGTGCTCGTCCTCGGCCTGTCCGCGCTCACCGCCTGCTCGGGCGACGCGCCCGAGGCCGCTGGTGAGGAGGTCATCGAGCACCCGGTCGAGCACTGGAGCCACGAGGACCCCGACGCCTGGGGCGAGACCTGCACGACCGGCACCGAGCAGTCCCCGGTCGACCTGACGGGGGCGACGTCCGAGGACCTGGCCGACATCGACTTCGACTACCAGCCGTCCGAGGTGGTGCTCTCGAACACCGGGCACACGATCCAGGCCGGCTACGGCTCCGGCAGCGCGATCGGCGTGGACGGCACCTGGTACGACCTGGTCCAGTTCCACTTCCACGCCCCGAGCGAGCACACGATCGACGGTGAGCAGGCGGCCGCCGAGCTCCACCTCGTCCACCAGGACGACGACGGCAACCTCGCCGTGGTCGGCGTACTCGTCGAGGAGGGCGATGCCAACGACGCGGTCGCGCCGGTCCTCGAGGACCTGCCCGACGACGAGGGCGAGCAGACCGAGCCGGAGACCCAGGTCGACGCGGACGGGTTGCTGCCCGAGGAGCACCTGACCTTCCGGTACGACGGGTCGCTGACGACGCCGCCGTGCAGCGAGGGTGTGCGGTGGATGGTGATGACCTCGCCGGTGACCTGGTCGTCCGAGCAGCTCGCCGCCTTCACCGGCCTGTACGGCGGGTCGAACCGCCCGGTGCAGCCGCTCAACGACCGCGTGGAGCTCGTGGACAGCACGGAGTAGGAGAGGCCCTACGGCGCGTCGATCCGCCTGCTGGCCCGCTCGCAGGTCCCGACCACGCACCGCACGATGGCGGACTTCTTGACGCCGTACGCCTGGATCAGCACGGCCCGGTTGGTCTCGAAGGTCGACCGTCCCAAGGAGCCGTCGATGTCGTAGGTGGCGATCAACCGGCCGTGGTCGCCGCGCACCTGCAGGCTCCCGATCGGGCCGCCGACGTAGATGTGGGTGGTCACGAGGCGCCGGCCGTCCGGGGCGGCCTCCAGCACCGCCTGCTCGCACGAGCGCCAGAGCACCTCGGCCTTCGGGGGCAGTGACGAGAGCACGCTGCAGAGGTCCTCACCTGTGCCGGCAAGGGTGGCGAACCGGTTGCCCTGGATGTCGGCGAAGTACCCCTCGCGGGCCGAGATCTTGCGTGCGTTGTCGCTGTCGGCGTTCCACCAGAGGGTTCGGCTGGGTGAGGAGGCGCCGAGGACGGCGCGGCGCCCGGAGGCGTCGAGCACCCGGACGTAGCCGCGGAAGGTACGACGGGCCTCACGGTCACCGGTCTCCGCGTCGCGGACGGTGACCACGGTCCGCTCGTCGCCGTACACATTCCCGAAGACCTGCTCGCCATCGATGGACAGGACGGGCTCGCCGTCGACGTTCTTGATGATCGTTTCGCGGGTGCCGTCGGCCGCGACCCGCAGGACCCGGGGGCTGCCGTCGCGCGGGTAGGCCAGTACGACGTAGTCGTCGCCGGACTGCCCCAGCAGCTGCACCTCCTGCGCGGCGACCTTGATCCGCAGGTCGCCGTGGAGGATCGTCGTGCCGAGCAGTTGCGGGGCGCCGGGGTTGTCGCCGCGCTCGAGCGAGGCGGGCTTGATGGTCGTCTCGGGCGCGGTGGCGGCGGTCGCGGTCGGCAGCCCGGCAGAGACGACGGCGAGGGCCAGGACGACGGGAGCCAGGAGGCGGGCGGACCGAGATCGCACGGAGATCCTTCACAGGGTTGGGGTGAGGCTGCTCTCGCCCGTCATTCATGAGGAAGCACCCCAACGCCACCGGGTTGCACACCGGCACGAACTTTCTTCAAACCACGCACCTGGAGCCCGGCCGCGGACTAACCCACCTTCGCCAGCTGGGGCAGCACGTAGGTGGTCGTCGTCGCGCCGCCAGGCGGGGGGAGGATCGACGCCTGGGTGTCGCTGCCGGGCGTCGGGTAGTACATCCGGATCATCGGCCGGATGCTGGTCGCCATCGACGAGCCGGCCGCGCCGTACACCGACTCGAGGTACGCCGTCGAGGGCGTCGGAAGCCAGTTGGTCATCGGCGCGCCCTCCGGCAGCGTGGGTGCGATCCAGATCGTCACCGAGCCGTCGGGGTTCGTCGCCAGCCGGCCCGACGTGATCTGTTGCGAGCCGAGCTGGGACACCGGCTGGACCGGCCCCCACGTCAGGTCGACCGCAGTCCCCGGGTCGTCGATCGGCACCACGTCGCCCGGCTCGCCGCCCGTGCCCTGGATCGGCACCGGATGTGCCTCGGTCGGGTCCCAGGCCTGCTGCCAGGTCGTGCTGACCTGGAAGGTGTAGCTCGTGACGATCCCATCGGCGGTGGTCTCGGTCGGCACGCTGGCCACGTAGTACGGCGTGCCGGGCTGCAGGCCGTACGACCCGGCCGTCGACCCGAACAGCACAGGCGAGCTCTGCATCAGCGGACCCCAGTCGGACGGTGTCACCGTCACCGTGTCGGCGACGGGGTCCACCGCGGTGACGGCGAGGTCGGCGTCCGAGTACGCCGTGTTGAGCACGCTGGTCTGGGGGATGAACGGCGCAGCCGCCTGGGTCGCGTCCGCCGCGTAGACGTGGATCGACCAGAAGCCCTTCGGGTTGCCGTCGGGATCGTTGACCATCGGCGGCAGGATCCCGTCGGCGGGCAGGGGTGCGCCGTCCACCGGGGGCGTGAAGGTCAGCGTGTAGGTGTTGTTGCCGTCGAGGCCCTCGGCGTCGCCCTCGGGGTCGACGTACTCGTTCAGCTGGGCGTAGACAGCGTCCTCCGGGAGGTTCGCCGACCCGCCCGCGAGGACCACGATGGCGCGCATGAGGTAGCCCTCCACGGAGTTCGGGTAGCTGCCGATGTTGTCGTTGAGGTAGCTCCAGAAGTGGGTGCTGCTGCTGACACCGACCGCAGCCGCAGCGCTCATGACCCGCTCCTGCCCGAGCTCGAAGCCGTCCTGCAGCGCGTCCAGCTGGGTGTCGTCCCAGTTGCCGGGGACGTGGAAGCCGCGCTCGGACAGACCGAGTCGTGCGAACTGCTCGAGGGACTTCCGCTGGCCGTACGACGGGTAGCGGAAGACCTTCCTCGCGCCGGGTTGCTCAGCCACCCACGACGGCAGCGCCTTCAGGGGCGTGCCGTTGAGCCCGGTGTCTCGGGTGGGCAGCGGACTGATGCGCAGCGAGCGTCCCATCTGCTCGAAGAACGTCGGCGCGTCCGCGGGCGTGTTGTGCCACTTCAGGGCCGCCTCCTTCTGCTCGGCGGTGGGTGTGTACCCGGGCTCGAAGTAGCGGGGTTCGTGATCACCCCGCTCGAAGCTGCGCAGGCTCTGGAGCGCGAAGCCCGCCACGACGTGGTCGATGACCGACCGGGCCGACGCGGGGGACGCCGGGTCCACGAGGGTGTCGGCCCGGATGCGGATCAGCAGCCAGTTGAGGTTCGTGTCCATCGTCAACACCCGGTAGGTGAAGCCCTCGATGGTGACCTTCCGCCGGTGTGCGTACGCCGACCTCGGGCCGGCGACCAGGTACGTCTGCGCGGTCGGGGAGGGAGTGGTCCGGGTGCCGATGCTGCCCACCGTGTTGACGAAGCTGTCGAGGACGTTGGCCACGTAGTAGTTGTCCTGCGAAGGGGGCACCGTCAGGACGAGCTCGCGCGTGTGGCCCCGACTCGGGTTGCCGCTCAGGTCGAGCATCGCGTTGAGGTACACGACCGACGCGTCGCCTGCGTTGGTCGCGTTGTTGTTCCAGGCGGCTGCGGCCCGCCCGCCGCCGAGCTCGTTGCGCGGCGCGGTCGCCAGATAGTTGAACCGCGAGAAGCGGTAGACGAACTCGGCCGGCAGGCCCCACCGGTAGGCCTTGGCAGCCAGCGCGCGGATCCGGTCCGGGTCGGTCAGCGTCGACGCGGGTCCGTGCGAGGCCGGCGAGTCCGGCGAGTCCGGCGAGTCCGGCGAGGCAGTCGTGGGCAGCCCGCTCGTGGCGGGCGCCTGCGCCTCTGCCTGGGTTTCTGCTTGTGCCGGGGCCAGGAGCGAGCCGCCGAGAAGGACGGCCACCGCCGTGACGACCGCCCTCCGTCGCCGAAGGCACGTCAGGGAATTCTTGAGGGGCATGCGCTGGCCTTCCGCTGGATGGTGACGAGACGATCCATACGAAGGCGGCGTCCGGTCTCGAGCCCGGACGTCGGACGCACCCGACGAAAGTTGTGCAGGCGACGCTACGGCAACCGGTCCATCGGCGCAGCCGTCCGCGGACATCCCTCGCGCCTGCACCCTCGACACGGGCACCCAGCGCCGTTAGGTTCCGGCGCATGAGGGTGTTCCGGCGAGGTCACCTCGGCACTGAGTCGGACCGGGCCACGTTCCGCACCCTCCACACCGCCAACCTCGCGTCGCCGGCCCTGCGCGAGGGGTTGACCGTGTCCAGTGCGGAGCGCAGCATCCGCCACCTGCGCGCCCTGCTCGGCACCCCGGCCGTCGCGCTGACCGACACCTCGGAGCTGCTCGCCTGGGACGGCAGCGGCAGCCACCACACCGCCCAGGTCGCGAAGCTCACCGAGACGGCGGTCGAGCACGGCAGCACCCGCGTCACCGACCGCCGCGACCTGCCCTGTGACGAGCCCGGCTGCCCAGTCCGGCACGCCATCGCCAGCCCGCTGGTGGTCGACGAACGCGTCGTCGGCACCCTCCAGGTGTTCGCGCCCCACGCCACCGCCGGCCTGGTCCTCGCCGCCGACGAGGTTGCCCAATGGGTCTCCGGGCAGCTCGAGCTCGCCCAGCTCGACGCCTCGCGGACCAGGCTGATGGAGGCCGAGGTCCGCGCCCTGCGCGCCCAGATCAGCCCGCACTTCATCTACAACTCCCTCGGCGCGATCGCGTCCTTCGTCCGCACCGACCCGGACCGGGCGCGCGAGCTGCTGCTGGAGTTCGCGGACTTCACCCGCTACTCCTTCCGCCGGCACGGCGAGTACACGACGCTCGCCGAGGAGCTCCGCTCCGTGGAGCGCTACCTGCTGCTCGAGCAGGCCCGCTTCGGGGACCGGCTCCAGGTCACGCTGCGGATCGCACCGGAGGTGCTCCCGGTCGCCGTACCCTTCCTCTGCATCCAGCCGCTCGTGGAGAACGCCGTACGCCACGGGCTCGAGGGGGCGTTCGACAAGCAGAGCGGCAGCGGCCACATCACGATCGTCGCCCGCGACCTGGACCAGGAGTGCGTGATCGAGGTGGAGGACGACGGCGTGGGCGAGGACCCGGAGAAGGTACGCCGCGCGCTGGCCGGGGACGCCGACCTCGACTCGGTCGGGCTGGGCAACGTCGACGCCCGGCTGCGCACGACGTTCGGCGACGACTACGGGCTGGTCGTGGAGACCGCGCCGGGGGCCGGCACCAAGGTGACCGTGCGGGTGCCGAAGTTCGCGCCCGGGGTGCACGTCCAGTGACGCCGCCGCTGCTGCAGGTGCTCGTCATCGACGACGAGCGGCCAGCGCTGGACGAGCTGGCCTTCCTGCTGGAGCGTGACGAGCGGATCGGCGGCGTGCTGACCTCGGACTCCGCGACCGAGGCGCTGCGGATGCTGCAGGACCTCGACGTGGACGCGGTCTTCCTCGACATCCAGATGCCGGGGCTGTCGGGGCTCGAGCTCGCGCAGGTGCTGGCCCGGTTCAAGTCGCCGCCGCCGGTGGTGTTCGTGACCGCGCACGAGGAGCACGCGGTCGAGGCGTTCGAGCTGCACGCGGTCGACTACGTGCTCAAGCCGGTGCGCGAGGACCGCCTGGCCGAGGCGGTACGCCGCGTGGTCGAGGGTGGCAGCCGGCCCATGGTCAGTGGCGACGAGCAGATCCCGGTCGAGCGCGGCGGGGTGACCCGGTTCGTGAACCGCTCCGACGTGACCCACGTCGAGGCGCACGGTGACTATGCGCGGCTGCACACCGTCTCCGACTCGCACCTGCTGCGCACTCCCCTCTCGCAGCTCGAGGAGGAGTGGGGCCCGGCCGGGTTCGTCCGCATCCACCGCTCCCTGCTGGTCTCGCTGGCACACGTCGACGAGGTGCGGATGGACGGTGGCCGGTGCACGGTCGTCGTCGGCGCCCACGAGCTCCAGGTGAGCCGCCGGCACACCCGCGAGCTTCGCGACCTGCTGACGCGCCGCGGGAGTCACTGAGCGATGGACCAGCCGCCTCCCGAACGGGTCAGGGTCACCGGCCCGCAGCGGCGCCTCCCGACCCGCCCGCGCGGCCGGGAGATCGATGCGGAGACGCCGGTCGGCGCCGTGTTCATGCGGTCGCTGCTGCGCGAGCAGCTTCGCCTGGCGCTGCGGATCCTGGCGGTGCTCGCGCTCACGGTGGGGAGCCTGCCGCTGGTCTTCCACGTGTTCCCGGACCTCGCGGCGGTGCGGCTGGTCGGCGTACCTCTGGCGTGGCTGCTCCTCGGTGTCCTCGTCTACCCGTTCCTGATCCTGCTCGGCTGGTGGTACATCCGGCAGGCCGAGGCCAACGAGCGCGACTTCGCCGACCTGGTGGAAGAGGTCAAGAAGTGAACTCCGCGGCGCCCAGCATCGTCGCGGTCATCCTCGTCACCCTGGCGACGCTGGCGATCGGCACCTGGGGGTTGCGCTTCTCGCGGACCACGAGCGACTTCTTCGTGGCGTCGCGGACGGTGCGGCCGGGGCTGAACGCGTCCGCGATCGGCGGCGAGTACCTCTCCGCCGCCTCCTTCCTCGGTGTCGCCGGGCTGCTGTTCACGTTCGGCGCGGACATGCTCTGGTACCCCGTCGGCTGGACCGCCGGCTACCTCGTCCTGCTCGTCCTGGTCGCCGCCCCCCTGCGCCGGTCGGGCGCCTACACGCTGCCGGACTTCGCGGAGGCGCGGCTCGGGTCGGTCCGGGTGCGGTCGGTCTGCTCGCTGCTGGTGGTGGCGATCGGCTGGCTCTACCTGCTCCCGCAGTTCCAGGGCGCCAGCATCACCCTCACCGCGGCGATCGGGGCACCCCGCTGGCTGGGTGCGGTGGTGGTCGCCCTCGTCGTGCTCGCCAACGTGACGTCGGGCGGGATGCGCAGCATCACCTTCGTCCAGGCCTTCCAGTACTGGCTCAAGCTCACCGCCCTGCTGATCCCCGCGGCCGTGTTGTTGGTCGTGTGGGCCGGTGACGGGGCCGCCAACCCGGCGGACGTCTCCGGCTCCATGGGCGGCGGCGACCTGTGGTCGCTCCCCCTAGGCGACGGCGGTGGCCAGGGCCTCTACGTCACCTATTCGCTGATCATCGCGACCTTCCTCGGCACGATGGGCCTGCCCCACGTGGTGGTCCGCTTCTACACGAACCCCGACGGCCGCGCCGCCCGCCGCACCACCCTCGTCGTCCTCGGCCTGCTGGGTCTCTTCTACCTGCTCCCGCCCGTGTACGGCGCCCTCGGTCGTCTGTACGCCGACGAGCTCGCCGCTTCTGGTCGGTCGGACGTCCTGGTGCTCGAGCTGCCGCGGTTGATGGTGCCGGGGATGGGAGGCGAGCTGCTGACCGCCCTGGTGACAGCCGGTGCGTTCGCGGCGTTCCTGTCCACGTCGTCGGGCCTGACGATCGCGGTGGCCGGCGTACTCAGCCAGGACGTGACCGGCCGCCGGTTCGGCGAACGCCGGCTCAGCGGCGTCACCGCGTTCCGGGTCGGCGCGGCTATCGCCGTCGTCGTCCCCTGCATCGCCGCACTCGCGTCACCGGACGTCGCGGTCGCGCGCACGGTCGGCCTGGCGTTCGCGGTGGCGGCCTCGACCTTCTGTCCGCTGCTGCTGCTCGGCATCTGGTGGCGCGGGCTGACGTCCGTCGGCGCCATCGCCGGGCTCCTTGCCGGCGGAGTCGGCTCCGGCATCGCCGTCGTCTACACGCTCGTCGTGCCCGCCACGACCGGCTGGGGTGCCGTGCTTTTGGGTCAGCCCGCCGCCTGGAGCGTCCCGCTCGCGCTGCTCACCATGGTGGTCGTCTCGAAGTTCTCCGCCTCGCGGGTTCCCGCTCATGCCGGGCGGTTCATGGTGCGTCTGCACACGCCCGAGCAGGTCGAGCTCGACCGCGGCTGACAGGCCGTCGGTCCACGTCACTCCGGCTCCCCTTTGTTGTCAACCCGCGGTCTGGGGTGCCTTCCTCGACTGGGTCTTCCTGACGGTCCTCGACGGTTGTAGCGTCGGTCGTGCGGGTCCGGGAAGTGGCTGATCCGAAGTGTCGATATGCGGGGGCAGGTCGACCGCGCTGGATTCTTGAGACGCCCCGCAGTGCCCTCCCGGACCCGTGCAAGCGCTGTCGGGTGTGGTCGCGAGAGCCGCTCGTTCGGCGTCGGCGAGGAGCTGGCGGTAGAGCGCGTCGGAGATCCTGCGCTTGAGGCAGCGCAGTGCTTCAAGCTTGGTCTTGCCGGCGGCGAGCTTGCGGCGGTAGTAGGCCCGGCCGGGGGTGTCGAGGCGGATCTGGCTGATCGCGGCGATGTGGATCATGTGGTTCATCCGCCGGTTCCCGGCCCGCGACAGCCGGTGCCGGTTCTGCTCACCGGAGGAGGCGTCCAGGGGCGCGGTGCCGGTCCAGGACGCGAACCGGTTCCGGTCGGCGAATCGGGCGATGTCGCCGACGTCGGCCAACGTCCGGGCAGCGACCACGGGTCCGACACCGTGTAGGTCCATCAGCCGTGACCCGCGGGCCTTGACCAGGATCTTGAGTTCGGCGGTGGCCTTCTTCATCTTCTTCTCTACCGCGATCAGGTCGGCGAGTTCGTCGGCAGCGATGCGGCGGCGGGTCTTCCCTGCGATGTCGCGGGGACGCACCGTGGCGAGGATTGCCTTGGCCTGCAGGGCGGTGAGGTCCTTCTTGGCCGTGCCGGGGACCAGCTCAGCCAGCAGCCGTTGGAGCCGGTTAACGGTCTGGACCCGGAGCCGGGTGAGTTCTTCGCGGCGGTCGCACAGCATCCGCAGTGCTTCGAGCTCACCGTCGGGGCGCAGCACCCGCAGGGTCTTCGTCCGGACCGCGACGATCGCGATGGAGTGGGCGTCGCGGGCGTCGGTCTTGCGGTTGTGGCCGGTGTCGAAGAGCCGGACCCGAGCGGCGAGCTTGGCCGGGACGTCGACGACGTGCTCGCCAGCTTCGAGAAGACGTTGCGCGAGTGGGCGGCCAGCGCCGTTGGATCCCTCGATCGCCCAGGTCCGGTCGGGCTACGCTTTCGCGTAGGTCCTCATCGCTGTATAGCCGGCCTGGTCGGTGCGGAAGCGGCCAGTGCCGAGGAGCTTCTCGTGTTGGTCAACGACCTCGATGGTGGCCGAGAGCTTGTGGGGATCGACCCCGATGATCACCTTCGCCATAGCGTTCTCCTGCTTGCCTCGTACCGATAGGGACGGCGAGGTGGGCAGTGCTACCACGAGCTGGGCAGTCCCCTTTCGAGCCACGCCTCGTCACGGTGCCCGACGGATTGCAGACCGGAAGAGAGCCACACCAACAGTCGGTGGGCAGCCGCGTGGAGAGCCTCCCGCCGGACACCTGGACCGAGTCTGGCCAGACACCGATCCTGCAGTCGAGTGTCTAGTAGCCCAGAGTGACGCGGGTTCGAGGTCGCGAAAGCTCTCTGCAGCGGGCGCCAGTCGCTATAGGGCAATGACTCGCGCGGCGATGTGTCGAGCGTCGGCCGCGTGACGGCGCAGCGTTCCCTCGACCGCAGGGCGGAAGCCGGCGAAGAAGAGTCCCGGTGCAGATGCCAACGGGCCTGGGAGCGGCGCGTGTGGGCGTCCGCGCGCATCGAGCACCCCGAGGTGTGCCACGAGGGTCTCGAGTCCGGGTCGGAAGCCTGTCGCCAAGATCACTACGTCCGCCTCCGCGAGCGTGCCGTCCGCTACCTGAACGCCCTGGGGAGCCCAGCCGACTGCGGCCGGAACCACACGGGCTCGTCCGTCGCGGAGCGCTTTGACGAAGCCGCTGTCGATGGCGACCGTGACACCGGTTGCGGCGAACCGGGTGTAGACACCTACGTTCGAGCGGGGCACGCCGTAACGCTGGAGGTCGCCGGTCGTCATCCGCGCGGTCGTGCTCGCCATCATGTCCCTCGCACGCAACGGGAGCCGCCTCGTCGCGACCGCCAACGCTTGGAGGGGGATCCCGAGGTGCTCGCGCGGCAGAATTGTTGGTGGGGTTCGCATGGCGATCGTAACGTCTGCATTGATGCCCGCGAGGTGCCCGGCGATGTCGATCCCGGAGTTGCCGGCACCGACCACCACGACGCGTCGACCGGCCAGGTCGGCAAGCCTGCCCAGGTCGGCCACGTGTCGCACCTCACCCTCGTACGATGCGCGGTCGGGCCAGTCGGGCGTGCGCGGCGACGCGTCGTTCCCAGTGGCGATAACCACGTTCGGGGCGACGAGCTCACCTGCGTCGGTCTCGACAGTCCAACCACAAACCGGTTCCCGAAGGACACGCAGCGCCGTCACCCCGGTGCGCGGTGGTGTCCGGAGACTGATCGCCGTCGTCTGGAGGAAGTCGACGTAGTCATCGCGAGAAGGCCACCTCCCGGCAGAGCGTGGGATCCGCCTGCCCGGCAGGGCGGATGTCGAGCGCGTCGTGTTGAGCCTCAGCTCGGCGTATCTCGCTCGCCACGACGCCGCGACGGTGGCCCGCTCGAGAACGACGACCTCACCTGACTCCTGGAACCGCCGCTCCAATCGGAGCGCCGTCGCCAGGCCGGCGGGCCCGGCGCCGACGACAATGACGCGCGGCACCGCTGCGTTAGGGAACATGTCCCCACGCTAGGACCGCACGCTCGCTCAAGCCAGCACCCGTAGAAGCAACAGCCCAGGGAAGGTGTCCCGGAACCTGGTCACCGCCTGGACCGAAGGGCACTACCAATGCTGAGCGATCATTCTGTGCCCACAGACCTGTTGCTCCTCGCCGCGGCCTGACATCACAACGGGTCTACCGTCGGGCGTAGTGCCTCACCATGCGTGTGGCGATCCACGATGGGGCTTCGCCTCTGTCGCCAGGTGACTCGTCATGACAAGTACTGCGCTTCTCCCGTTTCGACCCGACTCGATGACTGCGGCCCAGTTGGCCGCGGTCTCCTTCCTAGCCAGGTACAGCGGCCGGACCCGATCGACATCGCGCTTCTTGAGGTGACGCAGCAGCGACTTCGGTCCTAGGGTCGGGCGCGCGATCGCCTCGGAGAGGATCACCGCGACCTCCTCAAAGGTCATCGCGTTCGGCTGGTGCGGCCGACGTCGTTCCCGGGGCAGCAGAGCCGACAAGCCGTACTGCTCGGCCTTGCTGACCCACTCGTAGTAGGCCTTGCGCGAGACGCCGAAGACCCGGCATGCCTCGCTCACGTTGTTGATCCGGGCGGCGTACTCGATCACTCGCACACGCCTGTCGTACACAATGTCTTCGTAGTCACGGAATGACTTCCTGTTCTCTAGATCTTCAGCAATCCAGAGACTTCTTCCGTGGCCCACACCTACGCGCAGGCTCACCGGGTGTCACCTCAACCCGTGATCCCTAAGGTCTAGTAGCCGCGAATGGCCCTTCAGGCCACAGCCAGGCGGTAGCCCCGCTTGACGACGGTCTGCACAGCGCGGGTGCCGAGAGCCGCACGCAAGCGAGCCACCGCCATCTCGACGGCATGCTCCGACCCCGCCGTACCGGAGGGAAGCATTGCCAGCAGCGCGCGCCGCGGGATGACGTTGCCCGGGTTGGCGACCAGCGCCTGGAGTACGGCGGCCGGCGCGGGAGACAGCTTCACCTCGACGCCGTCCAGCAGCACGTCGTCACCGTGCAGGAGGAGGAGCTGACCATCCACGAGCTCCAGCGACAGCCCGTCCCGACGCGAGGGGAGCTCGGTCTCGAGCTGCTTGATCATCGCGGCCAGGCGCGAGCGTTCGGGGAAGACGGTGGGGACGCCCCACAGCTCGAAAGCCGCGGCAGTCACGGGGCCGACGCAGGAGGCGACGACGTCGGCCTGGAAGGCGGTGATGACGTCGTCGCGGCGGCCGGTGGAGCCGGCGGCCTCCATGAGCTCGGCCACCGCCGGGGCGGAGGTGAAGGTGACCGCATCCAGGTGCCGGTCGGCGATCAGGTCGATCAGTTTGAACATCGGCTCCGGGTCGTCCGCGCCGGCCACCCGGTAGACCGTCACCACGGTCACGTCCGCGCCGCGCCTGCGCAGCGCGTGCGCGACCATCGACAGCGACTGCCCGTGCTCCTGCACGACGATCCGCATCCCCGCCAGCTCCCGCCCGCGCAGGTGGGCGAGCACGTCCTCGAAGCACTCCGACTCCGGCGCCCACAGCTCGCGCAACCCCCGACGTCGCAGCGCCCCCACGCTCTTCGGGCCGCGCGCCAGGATCTCGGAAGCACCGATCGCCGACACCAGCTCGTCGGCCAACCCCCACGTGTCGGCGGCAGCGAACCACGTCTTCATCCCGATGCCGGTCGTGGCCAGGAACATGTCGATCGGCCGGCTCAGCACCTCGGCGGTCGCCGCCCGCAGCTCGGAGTCGTCGACCTGGTTGGGGTCCATCGAGAGCGCCGGGGCCCACTCGACCTCGGCCCCGCGCCGTACCAGCAGCGAGATCTGCTCCTCGACCTTGCGCGCCGCGGTGACCCCGATCCGGAAACCGGTCAGAGGTCCCGCCCCGCCGGCCGGCCCCGGGACGTCATACGAACCGGGCGCTATAGCGCCCGGTTCGTATGACGTCCCGGGGGACGGTCGGGCGGGCTGGGTCACGGACTCTCCTTGCGCGGACCGATGAGCACGGTGCCGCGGGTCACCTGGACGTCGTACGTCGGGACCCGGACCGCCGCGTCGTCGAGGCACTGTCCGGTGCGCAGGTCGAAGACCTGCTTGTGCATCGGCGACGCCACGGTCGGCACGTCCCCACGCGTGCCGACGATGCCCCGGGACAACACCGATGCCCTGGCACAAGGGTCGTAGTTGTTGATTGCGTAGATGTTTCCGTCGTGGGTCCGGAAGATGGCAATTGCCTCGCCACCCACGAGCGCGCACACCCCTCCCTCGACCTCGATGTCCTCGACCCGGCAGACGGTGGTGTACGTCGCGTGCTCGGCCGTGCTGGGCGCCGTCACCGGGGTGCCCCCACCGGGATCGTCGCGCCGAGGGCGACCGGGCCGTCGGAGTCGGCGGGCGCCACCTGGCCGCGCTCGTCGCGGAAGGAGATGTTCGGGTCCGGCACCCCGGGGGCGTTCACGAAGGACACGAAGCGGGCAAGCTTCTCCGGGTCGTCGAGGGTCGCCTTCCACTCGTCGAAGTAGCCGTCCACGTGCGCGGCCATCGCCGCCTCCAGCTCCGAGCCGAGGCCCAGGGCGTCGTCGACGACCACCTCCCGGACCCGGTCGAGCCCGCCGTCGAGCGAGTCGACCCACGGTGCCGTTCGCTGCAGCCGGTCGGCGGTGCGGACGTAGTACATGAGGAACCGGTCGAGGTACCGGACCAGCGTCTCGGTGTTGAGGTCACCGGCGAGCAGCCGGGCGTGCGCCGGGTTCGCGCCGCCGTTGCCCGCGACGTACAGGTTCCAGCCCTTCTCGGTCGCGATCACCCCGAAGTCCTTGCTCCGGGCCTCCGCACACTCGCGGGCGCACCCGCTGACGCCGCCCTTGAGCTTGTGCGGCGAGCGCAGCCCGCGGTACCGCTCCTCGAGCATGATCGCGAGGCTCGTCGAGTCCTGCACGCCGTAGCGGCACCAGGTCGAGCCGACGCAGGACTTCACGGTGCGCAGCGACTTGCCGTACGCGTGCCCCGACTCGAAGCCGGCGTCGACCAGGCGGCTCCAGATCAGCGGCAGCTGCTCGAGCCGGGCACCGAACAGGTCGATCCGCTGGCCGCCGGTGATCTTCGTGTAGAGGTCGAAGTCGCGGGCCACCTCGCCGATCACGATCAGCTTCTCCGGCGTGATCTCGCCGCCGGGGATCCGCGGGACGACCGAGTAGGTGCCGTTGCGCTGGATGTTGGCGAGGTAGGCGTCGTTGGTGTCCTGCAGGGTCCGGTTCGGCTTCTCCAGCACGTGCCCGCCCAGCTGGCTGGCCAGGATCGAGGCCACCGTCGGCTTGCAGACGTCGCAGCCGCGGCCGGTGCCGTGGGCCTCGATGATGTCGTCGAAGCGGGTGTAGCCGTGCACCGCGACCACGTCGAACAGCTCCTGCCGGGTGACCGGGAAGTGCTCGCACAGGCTGCGGTCCACGACCCTGCCCTGCGCCTCGAACCAGTCCTCGATGATCTTCTTCGTCTGCACCTTGCACGACCCGCAGGTGGTGCCAGCCGTCGTCTTCTCCCCGGCCTCCGCCGCCGCGACGATGTCGGCCTTGCTCACGTTGTTGCACGAGCAGACCACCGCCTCGTCCGGGAGCCCGAACTCGGCGCCGCCCCGGCCGATCGGGAGGATCAGCTCCTCCGGGTTGTCGGGCAGCTCGATGCCGCTGGCCACCATCGGCCGCAGCACGCCGTACGCCGTCGCGTCGCCGACGAGGACGCCGCCGAGGAGCTGCCGGCCGTCGGAGGAGACGACCAGCTTCTTGTAGACCCCGGCGACCGCGTCGGCGAAGACCAGCTCCAGGGCGCCCGGGGTGGCGGCGTGCGCGTCTCCGAAGGAGGCGACGTCAACGCCGAGCAGCTTGAGCTTGGTGGACATGTCGGCGCCGGTGAAGGCGCCCGGGCCGCCGAGCAGGGCGTCGACGACGACCTCGGCCATGGCGTGGCCGGGGGCGACCAGGCCATACATCCGGCCACCCGGCGCCGCGCACTCCCCGATCGCCCACACGTGCGGGTCGGAGGTGCGGCAACGCTCGTCGACCAGGACTCCCCCGCGCTCGGCGAGGTCGAGCCCGGCGTTCCCGGCCAGCGCGTCGCGGGGGCGGATGCCGGCGGAGAACACGACCACCTGTGCGTCGACGGGCTCCTCGTCCTTCAGCGCCAGCCCGGTGACCCGGCCCTCCTCGCCGAGCACCTCCTGGGTTATCGCGCCGGTGTGGATCGTGAGCCCGAGCTTCTCGATGTGGCGGGCGAGGGTCGCGCCACCCGCGGCATCGACCTGCACTGCCATCAGCCGCGGCGCCATCTCCACGACATGGGTCTCCAGGCCCAGCTGGGCCAGGGCGTTGGCTGCCTCGAGCCCGAGCAGCCCACCGCCGATCACGGCACCGACCGTCGCGCCCGCTGCCGCCTCGCGGATGGCCTCGAGGTCCTCGATGGTCCGGTAGACGAAACAGCCCTCCAGGTCGTGCCCGGGCACCGGCGGCACGAACGGTGCGGCGCCGGTCGCGAGCACCAGCTCGTCGTACCCGATCACGCTCTGCTGGCCGGTGGCGTCGGTGAGCAGCAGGGTGCGGCTCTCCGGGTCGAAGCCCTTCACCGCGGTGCCGAGGCTCAGCCGCACGCGGGGGTCGTCGTACACGCCGGTCGGCAGCAGCGACAGCTCGTCGGCGCCGACCTCGAAGAAGGAGGTGAGGGCGACCCGGTCGTACGCCGCGCGCGGCTCCTCGCCGATGACCACGATGTCGTGGGCCTCGGTGAGGCCGCGCTCGATCGCGGCCTGCACGAAGCGGTGGCCGACCATGCCGTGTCCGACGACCACCAGGCTCTTGCGGAGGTGGGGGCTCATGTTCGGGTTCCTTCCAGGGAGGGGCGGGTGGCGCGTGGCGAGGAGCTGGCGGACGGCCGGGGCGCAGCCGCCGCAACCGGTGGTGGCGCGGGTGGTCTCGGTGACCTCGTCGAGCGAGGTGCAGGCGCGGATCCGGCCGGCGGTGACACCGGCGCAGGCGCAGATCTCGGCGTCGTCGGGCAGGTGCGCGGGCTGGGCCGGGCGGTCGCCGAGCAGCAGGGCGCCCGGCTCGTCCGGGCCGAGGACGGTGCCGCGGTCGTAGTGCTGGGTGAGCAGGCCGATCCGGGACAGGTCGCCGACGAGGGTGGCGCCGACGATGACGCCGTCGCGGACGACGAGCTTGCGGTGGGTGCCGACGACCGGGTTGGTCATCTCGACGACCTGGCCGTCGGTGCGCTCCGGGTCGCCGAGGACGGCGACGTCGAGGCCGGTGGCGCGGAGCCGTGCGACGCTGCGGCTGCCTCGGTAGTCGACGGTCTCGCCGGCGAGGTGGCCGGCGACGAGGCCGGCCTGCTCCCACGCGGGCGGGACGAAGCCGGTGGTGCGGCCCTCGTGGTCGGCGCAGTCGCCGATCGCGTGGACGCGCTCGTCGTCCACGGAGCGGAGCTGGTCGTCGACCACGACGCCGCGGCGCACGGTCAGCCCCGCGCGGCGGGCCAGCGCGGTGGAGGGTCTTCCGCCTGCCGTCAGCACGACGAGGTCGGTCTCCAGGGTGAAGCCGTTGTCGAGGACGAGGCCGTTGTCGTTCAGGCGGACGGCGCGGGCGCCGGTGTAGACGGTGGTGCCGAGCCGTTCGAGACCGCGCTTGAGGACGTCGCCGGCCGGGGCGCCGACCTGGCTGCGGAGCAGGTGCTCGCCACCCTCGACGACCTCGGTGACGAGGCCTCGCACCGACAGGGCCCGGGCGACCTGGAGGCCGAGCAGGCCGCCGCCGACCACGACGGCGTCGCGGGCGCCGGGGAGCGCGGCCACCAGGCGCTGGCAGTCGTCGAGGCTGCGGAAGGCGTGCACCTTCGGGTGCAGGCTGCCGTCCATCCGGACCAGCCCGCGGATCGGCGGCAGCGTCGGGATGCTGCCGGTGGCGAGGACCAGCCGGTCGTAGCCGACGGTCGTGCCGTCGACCAGCATCACCTCGCGGCGCTCCCGGTCCAGCTCCAGCACCCGGGCCCCAAGACGGAGGTCGACGCCGTGGTCGGCGTACCAGTCGGGCTCGCGGAGGGTCAGCGACTCCGGGCGGTGGGTGCCCTCGAGGACGGCGGAGAGCAGGATCCGGTTGTACGGCGGGTGCGGCTCGTCGCCGAGCACGGTGACGTCGCTGTGCCCGCGCGCGACCAGCTCCTCGACCAGCCGGGTCGCGGCCATGCCGTTGCCGACGACGACCGTCCGGCCGGTGTCGTTGGTTGAGGTGCGAACGCGCTCTGGCGCGTGAGCCTCGAAACCCCGGGTGGTCATCGCCCTGCCTTCGCGAAGGGGGTTTCGAGGATCGCTTCGCTAGTCGCTCCCAACGCTCCTCGCACCTCAACCAACGGACGGACCTCAACCAACGACACCGCGGCGGCGCAGACCTTGAACTCGGGCATCCGGCTGGAGGGGTCGAGGGCGTCGTTGGTGAGCCGGTTGGCGCCGACCCAGTGGAACGGGACGAACAGCGTGTCCGGGCGGATCGTGGTGACGACGCGGGCCGGGGCCTTCATCTCCCCGCGCCGCGTGGTGATGACGACCGGCTGGCCGTCGACGGCGCCGATCCGGTCGGCCAGCATCGGGTGCAGCTCGACGAACGGGCCGGTGTCGGGCAGGTCGCGGATCCGGCGGGTCTGGGCCCCGGACTGGTACTGGGCGAGCACCCGTCCGGTCGTCAGGTGGACCGGATAGTCGTCGCACGGCACCTCGGCGGCACCTCGGTGCTCGACCGCCAGGCACCGCGCGCGACCGTCGAGCGTGGCGAAGGCGGATGCGAAGAGCCGCGGGGTCCCCGGGTGGTCCGTGGACGGGCACGGCCAGAACACCCCGTGCTCCTTGCGGATCCGGTCGTAGGAGATGCCGGCGTAGTCGGCCCTGCCGCCAGCCGAGGCCCGCGCCAGCTCGCCGAAGACCTCCTCGGCATCGGTCGAGAAGACCCCGGCGGACTCCAGCCGCGACGCCAGCCCGGCCATCACCTCGAGGTCGCTCCGCACCCCGTCGGGCGGCGCGACGGCCTGCTGACGCAGGATCACCCGACCCTCGAGGTTGGTCATCGTGCCGGT
>JBKJUE010000078.1:0-19475 GCA_046590395.1 Nocardioides sp. | reverse complement strand
CACCAGGTGGGCCGACTGCTGGCCGGAGCCGCACTGGGCGTCGATGGTCGTGGCCCCGGTGCGCTGCGCCAGTCCGGCGTGCAGCCAGGACCGCCGGACCATGTCGTTGGACTGCTCTCCGGCCAGCAGTCGGCCCACCTGGTGCACGACCTGATCGCGGCCGGCTCGATCGACGTCGGCATCGCCTGCGGCATCGAGTCGATGAGCCGCATCCCGCTCGGCGGCAACGTCCCGCAGGGCCTGGGCTCGCCCCGGCCTGACGGCTGGACCATCGACATGCCCGACCAGTTCGGCGGCGCCGACCGGATCGCACGCAACCGCGGGCTGACCCGCGACGACCTCGACGCGTTCGGCCTGGCGTCGCAGCAGAAGGCTCGGGTCGCCGTGGACGAGGGCCGCTTCAAGCGCGAGACGATCGCCGTCGAGGCGCCCGTCCTCGGGGACGACGGGGCGCCCACGGCCGAGAACCGGGTCGTCGAGACCGACCAAGGCCTCCGCGACACGACCCTCGAGGGCCTGGCCGGTCTCAAGCCGGTGCTCGACGACGGGCTGCACACGGCCGGCACGTCCTCCCAGATCTCCGACGGCGCGTCCGCGGTCCTGATCATGGACGAGGACAAGGCCCGCGCGCTCGGGCTCACCCCGCGCGCCAGGATCGCCTCCCACTGCCTCGTCGGCTCCGACCCCTACTTCCACCTCGACGGCCCGGTCGACGCGACGTACCGGCTGCTCCAGCGCACCGGGCGCAGCATCGGCGACTTCGACCTGTTCGAGGTCAACGAGGCGTTCGCGTCCGTGGTGCTGTCCTGGGCCCAGGTGCACGGGGTCGACCTCGACCTGGTCAACGTCAACGGCGGCGCGATCGCCCTCGGTCACCCGGTCGGGTCGACCGGCACCCGGCTGATCACCACCGCGCTGCACGAGCTCGAGCGGCGCGACGCCGGCTCGGCGTTGATCTCCATGTGCGCGGGCGGCGCGATGGCGACCGGCACGGTCCTCGAGCGCGTCTGAGCGGCTCGCACCGGTCAGCAGAGAGCGCGCTTCTTCACCGGCGTACCGGTGATCCAGCGCTTGTAGCGAACGCCCTCGCTCGTCCACGAGACCTTGCCCCGCGAGCGATAGGTCCCCTTCTCCAGGTCGCCGCAGTCCCCCGCGTTGGCACTGTGCACGGCGGAGTAGCCCCGCACGCCACTTCCGGTGCTGCGGTCCAGGGTGACCCAGATCGACGTCGTGGCGTACGGCACCCTGTCGTCACCCGATCCGCCGCCAATCGCCCAGTAGGCGCACCGCTTGGCCCCTCGGAGGCGCTCGCAGCTCTCACCGAGCCCGTCGGCTGCCTGCGCCGGCACCGCGACCAGCGACCAGCGACACCAGCAGGGCGGCCACCAGGGCCAGGGGCAGGTGCAGAGCGCGCATCGTCATCTCCCGAGGTCGTCCGATCGTCCGGTCGTCCACGCCATCAGATCACACCGACACCGGGACACCCGCGCTCTCCGAGGCCGAAATCCCCGATCCACGTACGCCCGGATGAGAGCCTGCAGGTCTCCACCCTTGCCCAGATCGGGGAGTTCACCGTGCCCAGGTTCCACCGACGTCGACCCGCCGTCGCGGTCGCCGTCCTCGCCCTGGCCATCACCGGAGGACTGTCTCCGGCCGTGACCTCGGCCGCCGTGACCGCGCCCTCCGTCCTCGTCAGCGACAACGCCCTGGTCGATCTCGACCCGGCGACGGGAACGCCGCGCATGATCGCCCGCCTCGACGGCTTCCTGACCGCCCCCAGCACGAAGGCACCCCGAGACGTCGTCCTCGACTACGTCGGCGCCAACCTGGCGGCCTTCGGGCTGGAGTCCCGTGACCTCGCCACGCTGACCGCGCGCCCGACGTACGTCGACGTCGCCGGCATCCGCCACCTCTCCTGGACCCAGACCATCGGCGGCCTGGACGTCTTCGGCCACGGCCTCCAGGCCGCCGTCACCTCCTCCGGCCGGCTGCTGACCCTCGGTGGGTCCCCGCTGCCGAGCCGCCTGGTCACAGCGGCCACGGGTGGCCTGATCACCAGTCCCGCGCAGGCGATCCGCGTGGCCCGCCGCGAGCTCGGCGAGAAGGTGAGGACGCCGGGCCCGCGCGACGTCGCGACGGAGCGCCTGTTCGTCGCCGGCGGCACGACCTACCGCGCCTGGCAGACGATCACGATGTCCGCCGACAACCCCGCCCTGACCGTGCTCGACGCGAGGACCGGCACGGTGCTGCACCGCCGGTCCCTGGCGGTCAACGAGACGGCTCCCGAGAACGCCCGGGCCGCCGGCAGCCGCGGCATCGCCTACCGCTACTTCCCGGGCGCGCCCAGGGGTGGCAAGCAGCTGGCCGTGAACTTCACCAGCCGGGGCTGGCTGGACGCCGCAGCGACGACCCTGGACGGCAACAACACCCATGCCTGGTCCGACGTCAACGACGACGACCTGGTCGACGCCGCCGAGGAGGTCGGCCCGGTGACCGCGCAGGACTGGTCGCACGCGATGCGGCCGTTCCAGCTCGGCTGGGCGTCGGTGTGCGGCAACCCGTCCCCGTGCTCGTGGAACCCCCACAAGGCGTACTCGTGGAAGAAGAACCGCAAGCAGAACGCCACCCAGGCCTTCTTCTACGTCAACACCTTCCACGACCACCTGCTCGCCGACCCGATCGGCTTCACCGAGGCGGCCGGCAACTTCCAGGTCGTCAACGCCACGGGGCTGGGACTCGGCGGTGACGCCGTGCAGGCGCAGACCAGCGACGGGGCCGACTCCGGCAACGGGCTGCCCGACGGCAACCACATCGACGGGTCGGACATGGCCACCCCTCCGGACGGCCAGGCTCCGACCCTGCAGCTGCACCTGCAGCACCAGCCCGGCACCGCCTACCCGACGGGTGATCCCTACGCGCCGACGAACATCGGCGACCAGGCCGACACCGTCTACCACGAGTACGCCCACGGCCTCTCCAACCGGCTGGTCGTCGACGCCCACGGCAACTCCACCCTCGGCACCGTCCAGGCCGGCGCCATGGGTGAGGGGTGGAGCGACTGGTACGCCATGGACTACCTCGTGGCCGAGGGCTTCCAGAAGGACCTGCCCGACCTCGCCGACGTGAAGCTCTTCGTGCACTCCGGCCTCGGCGCCGACATCGACCGGACCTCGCCGATCGACTGCAAGAAGAAATCCACCGCCACCGCCTGCGACGGCGGCCTGTCCGGCCACCGGGGCGGCTACACGTACGCCGACTACGGCGACGTCGTCGGTCAGCCCGAGGTCCACGGCGACGGGGAGATCTGGGCCCAGACGCTCTGGGACCTGCGCGACGCCCTCGGCTCGCCCACCAGTCGCTCGCTGATCACCCGGGCCATGGAGCTCGCGCCGGCCAACCCGTCGTTCCTCGACATGCGAAACGCGATCCTGGTCGCCGACACCGCCGTCTTCGTCGGCGCGCACCGGGCGACGATCTGGTCGGTCTTCGCCAAGCGGGGCATGGGCTTCTTCGCCGGATCCCTGGGCGGTGACGACTCCGTCCCCGGGCACGACAGCCACGTCCCGCCCACCGGGACCAAGAAGGGCGTCGTCTCGGGGGTGGTCACCGACAGCGACACCGGTCTCCCGGTCGCCGGCCTGCCGGTCACCGTCGCCTTCCAGGGCACCGCGGGCCGGGTGAACCCGACCGACGTGACCGACTCGTCGGGGCGCTACGCGATCGGACCGCTGCCGGTCGGCACCTACCGCAAGCTCGTGGTCGGCGGCTCCGGCTACGACCCGGTCACGTTCCGGGCCCAGGTCGTCGCGACCGGCACCACGCTCGACCTCGACGTACGACGGAACTGGGCGGCCGCGAGCGGTGGTGCCGTCGTCTCCGAGTTCACGGGACCAGACGAGTCCCCGCTGTGCGGGCCGGATGGCGCCGTCGACGGCAGCCTGGCCAGTGGCTGGAGCAGCACCACCGGAGACGACGCGGGCACGCCCACGGACGTGTTCGTGCCGAAGTACCTCACCGTCGACCTGGGCCAGGCGGTCGACGTCACCGGCTTCGCGGTCGACCCAGGGGCCACCTGTGGCCACGGCCCGAGCGCCGCCACGGCCGGCTACCGGATCGAGGCCTCGACCGACGGCACCACCTGGACCGTCGCCAACGAAGGGACGTTCACCTCGGCCGACCGCGGTGTCCGCAACGACCTGCTGCCGGCGGCGACGCTGGCCGACGTGCGATACGTCCGGTTCACGATGCTGTCGAACCAGACGCCCGACTTCACCGGGACCTGCCCCGACGGCCCCTACTCTGGGTGCTCGCGGACCGACCTGTCCGAGCTCGCGGTCTACGGCTCCGGCTAGGACGGCAGGTCAGAGGTACGGCTGCAGCGCGTCGACGGACTCCGTCGGCACGGTGACCGCGATCCCCTCGCCCACCGCGCGCAGCTTCCACCCGTCGCCGTCGCGGACGAGCGTGGCCATCACCAGGCCCGTCTCCGGGACACCGAGCGAGAGCGTGAACCGGGCGAGCTCGACGTCGCGGTCGTCCACGAGGCGGCAGTACGCCTTGCTGACCCACTCCAGGGTGTGACCCTGGTAGCTGCTGACCAGGAGGACGATCCGGTCGACCCTCTCGTAGACGCGACCCAGGTCGACGGTGAGGACCTCGTCGTCGCCGTCTCCCCTGCCGGTTTGGTTGTCACCGAGGTGCACCACGGAGCCGTCGCGCGTCTGCAGGTTGTTGTAGAAGGCGAGGTCGAACAGCTGGCCGCCTGCGAACTGCACCGCCGAGGCGTCCAGGTCGACGTCGGGTGCGCCGCTGCCGATGAAACCCGCGGTCGGGATCTTGGCCCAGCCGACACCCAGCTGCAGCCGGGTCAGTGGTTGTCCGTCGTCGGACACCAACGGCATCTCCTGGCCCTGGGTCAGCTCGATCACGGGCACGGCACTCCTCAGGTTCCGTAGACGGGCTCCGGCGGCGCGCCCTCTGCGATCAGCCTACGCAACGCGTCGCCGACCTCAAGGCTCTCCCAACGGCGACCGGCGTCCTGCTTCGGGCCGTGGGTCCAGCCCTGCTCGAGGCAGATCTGCCCGCCCTCGATCTCGATCACCCGGCCGGTCACGTCAGCAGCCTCCGCCGAGGCGAGCCAGGCGACGACCGGGGAGTTGTTGGCCGGGTCCATCGCGTCGAAGGCGGCCTCGCTGCTCGCCATCATCTCCGGGAAGGCGCCCTCGGTCATCCGGGTCCGGGCCACCGGGGCGATCGCGTTGACCGTCACGCCGTACCGGCCGAGCTCCTGTGCCGCCACCAGCGTCATCGCGGCGATCCCGGCCTTCGCGGCGGAGTAGGTGGTCTGCCCGATCGAACCCTGCAAGCCGGCCCCGGACGACGTGTTGATCACCCGGGCGGCGCGCTGGCGTCCCTCCTTGGACTCTGTCCGCCAGTAGGCACCGGCGTGCCGCAGCGGCGCGAAGTGACCCTTGAGGTGCACCCGGATGACGGCGTCCCACTCCTCCTCGGAGGTGTTCACCAGCATCCGGTCGCGGACGAAGCCTGCGTTGTTGACCAGGACGTCCAGCCCGCCGAACGTGTCGATCGCCTGACGCACCATCGCCTCGGCCGCAGCGAAGTCGGCGACGTCGGCGCCGTTGGCGACCGCCTCCCCACCCATTTCGCGGATCAACGCGACGACCTCGTGAGCCGGGCCGTCCGACGCCCCCTGGCCGTCGAGGCTGGCGCCGAGGTCGTTCACCACGACCCGGGCGCCGTTGCGGGCCAGTTCGAGCGCGTGCTCGCGGCCGATGCCGCGCCCGGCACCCGTGACGATCGCGACGCGACCCTCCAGCAGCTTGCTCACTTCTTCTCCTCGTCGTCGGTCCGGTGCTTCGAGGCGGCGTGCAGGAAGACCGGGGGCTCCCCGCCGCCGTGGCACTCCACGGTGGCGCCCGAGACGTACGACGCCAGGTCGCTCGCCAGGAAGGCCACCACGTTGCCGATCTCCTCCGGTTCGGCCATCCGGCCGAGCGGGATGGTGCGCTCGATGGCGGTGACGGTGTCGTCGCCCCCGTAGTGGTCGTCGGTGTCGTCGGTGCGGCACAGGCCGACGTCGACGGCGTTGACCCGAACCCTCGGCGCCCACTCGACGGCGAGCGACCGGGTCAGCGAGTCCAGGCCGGCCTTCGCGGCGCCGTACGCCGCCGTCCCGGGCGAGGGGCGCAGGGCACTGACCGACGAGATGTTGACGATCGCGCCGCCGCCCTCCTGTGCCTGCATCACCGCGTTGGCCACCTGGGCCACCAGCAGCGGTGCGAGCAGGTTGAGCTCGACGATCTTGGAGTGGAACCGGGGCGAGGCGGTCGCGGCGTCGGCGTACGGCGCCCCGCCGGCGTTGTTCACCAGGACGTCGAGACGTCCGTGGTCGGCGACGACCGCCGCCACCATCGCGGCGACCGCGTCCGGGTCGCGCACGTCGCAGACGTGGTGGAGCGGGTCCGGGGTCGCTGGTCCGGAGCGGGAGCAGGTGACGACCGTGGCGCCCGCGTCCCGGAGCACGCCGGCGATGCCGAGGCCGATGCCGCGGGTGCCCCCGGTGACGAGGGCGACCCGGTCGGTGAGGTCCACAGTGAGAGTCACGACTGCTAGGCTACCAAGCAAATGTTTGGTTTGTGATCTCGCGACTCGAAGGTGGACCCGATGGGGATCTCCTCCCAGCTCCGCGACGACGGCATCCGCGTCGTGAGCATGGAGCACCCGCCCGTCAACGCACTGACCGTCAAGGGGTGGTTCGACCTGGCCGCCGCACTCGACGAGGCGGGCGCCGACCGGGAGACGCACGTCGTCGTGCTGCGTGCGGAGGGCCGCGGCTTCAACGCCGGCGTCGACATCAAGGAGATGCAGCACACCACCGGGTTCGACGCCCTGCTGGGCGCCAACAGGGGCTGTCACGCCGCCTTCAAGGCGGTCTACGAGTGCGCGGTGCCGGTCGTGGCGGCCGTCAACGGCTTCTGCCTGGGCGGCGGGGTCGGCCTGGTCGGCAACGCCGACTGCATCGTCGCCAGCGACGACGCCTACTTCGGGGTCCCCGAGGTCGACCGCGGCGCGCTCGGCGCCGCCACCCACCTGGCCCGGCTGGTCCCTCCACACCTGATGCGCACCCTCTACTTCACCGGACGCACCATCAAGCCCGCCGACCTGGTCCAGCACGGCTCCGTCCTCGAGGTGGTCCCCCGCGACCGGCTCGACGACGCCGCCCTGGCCGTCGCCGGCGAGATCGCCGCCAAGGACACCCGCGTGATCCGGGCCGCCAAGGAGGCGCTCAACGGCATCGACCCGGTGGACGTCAACAAGAGCTACCGGTTCGAGCAGGGCTTCACCTACGAGCTCAACCTCTCCGGCGTCTCCGACGAGCTCAGGGATGAGTTCGCGGGCACAGAGAAGTCGAAGGGAACGTCGTGAGCAAGGGGCCCCGCGACAAGCGGATGACCGTCGACGAGGTCGTCGGTGGGCTGAGGGACGGCATGACGATCGGGATCGGCGGGTGGGGACCGCGGCGCAAGCCCATGGCCCTGGTCCGGGCGATCCTCCGCTCCGACCTGAAGGACCTGACGATCGTGAGCTGGGGAGGCGCGGACGTCGGGCTGCTCCTCCGCGCCGGCAAGGTCCGCAAGCTCGTCTACGCGTTCGTCTCCCTGGACTCGATCCCGCTCGAGCCGAACTTCCAGCGCGCCCGGCAGGCCTCCCCAGAATCCGGGCTGGCCATCCCCGAGGTCGTCGAGCTCGACGAGGGCATGTTCCAGACCGGGCTCCGGGCCGCTGCCCAGCGACTGCCGTTCCTGCCGATGCGGGCGGGCCTCGGGTCCGACGTGCTCGTCAACAACCCCGGGATCCGCACCGTCACCAGCCCGTACGACGACCAGGAGGAGCTGGTCGCCGTGCCCGCGCTCCGGCTCGACGTGGCCCTGGTCCACCTCAACCGCGCCGACAAGCACGGCAACGCGACGTACCTCGGTCCGGACCCGTACTTCGACGACCTCTTCTGCATGGCTGCGGACCGTGCGTTCCTCAGCTGCGAGCAGGTCGTCGACACCGCCGGCCTGACGGTCGACGCCCCGGTCCAGCGGCTGCTGATCAGCCGGATGATGGTCGACGGCGTGGTCGAGACGCCGAACGGCGCCCACTTCACGACCTGCACCCCGGACTACGAGCGCGACGAGAAGTTCCAGAAGGCGTACGCCGCAGCGGCCGGCGGCAGCGACGAGGACTGGCAGACGTTCCACGACCGCTTCCTCGCCGGCGACGAGGACAGCTACCAGGCCGCCGTGCGTGCCTTCGGGGAGGACCAGTGAGCGACTACACGCGCGCGGACGTGTGTGCGGCCGCGATCGCCGACGCGTTCCGGGACGACGGTGAGATCTTCGCCAGCCCGATGGGCCTGCTGCCCATGCTCGGCGTCCGGCTGGCCAAGCTGACGAGCAACCCCGACCTGGTGATCTCCGACGGCGAGTCGCTGTTCCTGGCCGGCGTCCCGCCACTCTTCGCGAAGGGTGACGTCGTGGAGGGGTGGATCCCGTTCCGCAGGGTCTTCGACGTCGTGGCCTACGGCAAGCGCCACGTGATGATGGGGGCCACCCAGGTCGACCGGCACGGCAACCAGAACATCTCGGCGATCGGCGACTTCGCCCGGCCGAAGCGGCAGCTCCTGGGTTCACGGGGCGCTCCCGGCAACACCGTCAACAACCGGACGTCGTACTGGGTGCCCAAGCACTCCCCGCGCGTCTTCGTCGAGCAGGTCGACATCGTCTCCGGCGTCGGGCCGGGGAGGGCCAAGGCCGCCGGCGCCGCCGCTGCGCGGTTCAACGACATCCACCGCGTGGTCACCAACCTCGCGGTCTTCGACGTCCGCGGCGCCGACGACACCCTGCGCCTGCTCTCGGTCCACCCCGGCGTCATCGTCGACGACGTGCGCGAGGCGACCGGGTTCGAGCTGGACCTGCCGGCCGACGTCCCGGCCACCCGAGAGCCGACCGCGGAGGAGCTGGTCCTGATCCGCGAGGTCCTCGACCCGAAGGGGCTGCGCTTCAAGGAGGTCCCGGATGCTTGAGCAGCTGCTCCGCACCCCGCTGACCGACCTGGTCGGCGTGCGGCACCCGGTCGTGCAGACGGGGATGGGCTGGGTCTCCGGCCCACGCCTGGTGACCGGCACCGCCAACGCGGGCGGACTTGGCATCCTGGCCAGCGCGACCATGACGTACGACGAGCTCGAGCACGCGATCCTCGAGGTCAAGGGCCGCACCGAGCAGCCGTTCGGGGTGAACCTGCGTGCGGATGCCGGCGACGCGTCCGACCGCTGCGACCTGCTGATCCGGCACGGCGTGAAGGTCGCGTCGTTCGCGCTCGCCCCGAAGCCCGACCTGATCGCGAAGCTCAAGGACGCCGGCATCGTGGTGATCCCGTCCGTCGGTGCCGCCCGGCACGCCGAGAAGGTCGCCGGGTGGGGCGCCGACGCGGTGATGATCCAGGGCGGCGAGGGCGGCGGCCACACCGGCAACGTGCCGACCACGCTGCTGCTGCCGACCGTGCTCGACGCCGTCGACATCCCGGTGATCGCGGCCGGCGGGTTCTTCGACGGCCGCGGCCTCGCGGCCGCCCTCTCGTACGGCGCCGCCGGTGTCGGCATGGGCACCCGGTTCCTGCTCACCCGTGACAGCGCAGTTCCGGAGGCGGTCAAGCAGCTCTACCTCTCGCACGGGCTCGACGGGACCGTCGTCACCGACAAGGTCGACGGGATGCCGCACCGGATGCTGCGGACCGAGCTCGTCGAGGAGCTGCAGGAGTCGTCCCGGGTGAAGCGGCTCGGCCCGACGGTGCGCCGCACGCTCGAGTTCAAGAAGCAGAGCGGCATGTCGTGGGCACAGCTGGCCAGCGACGGCCGGGCGATGCGCAAGGCCCAGGGGCGCACCCTCGCGCAGACCGCGCTCGCGGCGAACACCCCGATGATGCTCAGGGCCGGGCTGGTCGAGGGCGACACCGGCGCAGGTGTCCTCGCCTCCGGTCAGGTGGTGGGCGTGATCGACGACCTACCGTCCTGCGAGGAGCTGATCGACCGGATCGTCACCCAGGCGGTCGAGGAGCTGCGCCGGGCGGCGTCGTACGTCGTGTGATCACACCAGGTGGCGTGAGATCCACTTAGCGATCTCCGGGACATCGATCCGCCCGGCGGCGATGTCGAGCACGAACGCCTCGGCAGCATCAACGGACTCATAGGTCAGGTCACGACCGTTGACCAGACAGAAGACCCGGGTGGCCGCCCACGCGAGGCGCTTGTTGCCGTCGACGAGGGGGTGGTTGCGGGCCAGTGAATGGATCAGCGCCGCTGCCTTCACCGGGAACGTCGGGTAGGCATCGTCGCCGTACACCGTGGTCCGCGGACGGTCGGCGGCCGAGGCGAGCAGCCCCCGGTCGCGGATCAGGACCTCGGGAAGCACGCCGGCGGCGACCTCGAGGAGATCCTCGAGCGCCAGGTAGTCGGTCACTTCCCGAGGCGCTCGAGCAGCTCGGCGTCCTCACTCGCGACACGGGAGATGGCTGCTCTCAACCGGGCGGGACGATCGGACACGTAGTCGGCGATCGCGGCTCGGGCGACGTCGTTCATCGACCGGCCCTCGGCCTCGGCGCGCGCACGCAGGGCAGCGGTCTCCTCGTCGGTGAGGCGAAGGTTCATGGCCATGGGGAGATGGTACCACCGTGGTACCAGTCAGAGCCGCCGCTGGAACTGCAGCTCGCGGCCGATGATCCGGTACCCCAGCTGCTCGTTGATGCCGATCATGTGGTCGTTGGACTCGGTGTTCCAGGTGTCGATGGTCTCGAGCTGGGGCTCCGCCTCGGCGAGCCAGAGCATCATGTCCGCCTTGAGCAGCGCTCCCAGCCGGTGGCCGCGGTGCTCGCGGGCCACCGCGGTGTCGTGCTGCTCGCCGAGGGCCGGTCGTTCGGTGTCCACGGCCACGACGGTGTGACCGCCGAGCTCGCCGGTTCCCCGGTGCCGGGCCAGGATCCGGTAGAGCCGGATGCCGCTGGCCTCCTGCGCCTGCTCGTAGGCCCGGATCCGTTCGGGCGGGTAGGCCTCGTCCTCGATCTCGAGGTCGTCGAGCGGCGCGTCGTTGATGGCCGCGCTCACCTGGGAGAGCTGGTCGAGCAGGTCGTCCGGGCTGGAGCCCTGGATCCGGACGAGCTCGTAGTCTCCAGTCCGCTTCTCCGCTTCGGCGCGCACCTGCTGGGCCAGGCCCGGCTCCAGCTCCGTCAGGTGCTGGCGACGGTTGATCGCCTGCGACTTCTTCTCGAACCCGGTGGCGGACGCGAAACCCGAGGTCTGCACCGACTCCCAGCCGTCGATGCCGACCAGGCTCCGGTTCATCTCTCGGCAGACGTCGTACGCCGCCTCGAGCAGCGACGTCCCGTAGCCGTGGCGACGGTGGGCCGGGTGGACGTCGACGCCGAGCCAGGCCAGGTCGAGGTTGTCGTACTCGCTGGTGTGGACGGCCAATCCCCCGAGGGCCTCCCCGCCATCCTCGGCGAGGAAGTAGCGCCCCACCTCGCCGTCCCACCCGTGCCGCATCTCCATCTCGAAGCGGTAGGGCGTCTCCAGGTGCCGCCACGGCGCGTCGGCGTCGCGCGCGGCGTTCTTCACGTCGACGGCGGCCCGGATCGCGGCCGCGTCGTCGGGTCCGAACTCGCGCAGGTCCATGCCTCCGAGGATGGACGTCCGCCGGGGACCGCGCCACTGGTTATCGTTGCGCCTCGTGACGACCCTGGGGCGCCAGACGCTGTTGTGGATGATCCCGCTCAACCTGCTGCTGGTCGTGTGGGTGTGGCTCGGCCGGATCGTGTTCGGCGTGGGCGGGTGGTTCCTGCTGATCTTCATGCTCACCGTGGTGCCGGTCCTGCTGCTCGGGCTGCTGCTCACGACGATCCTCGCGTTCACCCAGCCCGGGCGGCCGCGGTCGCTCACCCGGCCGCAGGCACTGGCTCAGCTCGTGACCTGGGCGGGGATGCTCCTGGGAGGCGCGTTCGTGCCCGACTTCGGCGACACCGAGGACAGCTACATCTCGCTGCTCACCCAGGTGTTCGGACGCAGCGACGCCATGCTCGACCTGAGCTGGACGCTGATGACGGTCTTCGCGGGGGTCACCCTCGTCGGGTGGGTGATCCTGCTGGTCACGCTGACAGGTGGCCGCCGCAGCGCCGACGTGGCGCCTGAGGTCACAGACGCTCGATGAGCGTGACGTTGGCCTGGCCGCCGCCCTCACACATGGTCTGCAGGGCGTAGCGGCCGCCGGTGCGCTCGAGCTCGTTGAGCATCGTGGTCATGATCCGGGTGCCGGTGGCGCCGATCGGGTGACCGAGCGCGATCCCGCCGCCGTTGACGTTGACCTTGTCGTGGGGGATGTCGGCCGACTTCATCCAGGCGAGCACGACGCTGGCGAAGGCTTCATTGCACTCGAACAGGTCGATGTCCTCGTAGGCCATGTTGGTCTTGTTCAGCGCGTGGATCGTGGCGCGGATCGGCCCGGTGAGCATCCACACCGGGTCGTCGCCGCGCACCGACAGGTGGTGGATCCGCGCGCGAGGCGTGAGGCCGTGGTCGCGCACCGCCTGCTCGCTGGCGATCAGCAGCGCGGACGACGCGTCACAGATCTGGGAGGCGACGGCGGCGGTGATCCGGCCGCCGGGCGTCAACGGCTGCAGGCCGGCCATCTTCTCCAACGACGTGTCGCGCGGGCACTCATCGGTGTCGAACGTCGATCCGTCGGGGAGCGTCACCGGCACGATCTCGCGGTCGAAGCGGCCCTCCGCGATGGCGGTGCGGGCACGGTCGTGCGACGCGAGCGCGAACGCCTCCATGTCCTCACGGCTGATGTCCCACTTCTCGGCGATCATCTCGGCCGCGCGGAACTGGCTGATCTCCTGGTCACCGTACCGCTGCTGCCAGCCCGGCGACTCCGCGAACGGGGTGCTGAAGCCGTACTGCCGGCCGACCAGCATGGCGGCAGAGATCGGGATCGCACTCATGTTCTGCACCCCGCCCGCGACCACCAGGTCCTGGGTGCCGGACATGACGCCCTGGGCCGCGAAGTGGACCGCCTGCTGGGAGGAACCGCACTGACGGTCGATCGTCACGCCGGGCACGTGGTCGGGCAGCCCGGCGACGAGCCAGGCCGTCCGCGCCACGTCGCCGGCCTGGGAGCCGATCGTGTCGCAGCAGCCCAGGATCACGTCGTCGACCGCGCCGGGGTCGACACCGGTGCGCCGGACCAGGGCGGACAGCGTGTGGGCGGCGAGGTCGGCGGAGTGCATCTGCGCCAGGGCACCTCCACGCTTGCCGACCGGGGTGCGGACGGCGTCGACGATGTAGGCCTCAGGCATTGCGGTTTCCTTTCGACTCACTGGGTTTCGAGGCTCGCTTCGCTCGCACCTCAACCACCGGAGCTGATCCCCTCCAGGAGGATGGTGAGGTACTGGTCGGCGACCGCCTCGTGGGTGAGCTCGCCGCCGGGTCGGTACCAGCGGACGGCGACCCACACGGTGTCGCGGATGAAGCGGTAGACCAGGTCGACGTCGAGGTCCTGTCGCAGCACGCCGCTGGCGACGCCCTCGCGGAGCAGCACCATCCAGACGTCGCGGGACTGCGCGTTCCGCTCGGCGAGGTAGCCGAACCGCTCGAACGTGCCGAGGTGGTCGGCCTCGTTCTGGAAGATGGCCACCTCGTGCCGGTGCCGGTCGACGGCCTCGAAGGACACCCGGACCGCCTGCTCCAGCTTCGTGCGAGCGTCGTCGTGACCCGCCAGGATGGCGTCGTACTTGCCGAACAGCTCGTCCTGGAAGGAGCGCAGGATCTCGTCGACCATCGACTCCTTGGAGTCGAAGTGGTGGTAGAGGCTGCCGGACAGGATCCCCGCCGCGTCGGCTATGTCGCGGACGGTGGTGTTCTTGAAGCCCTTCTCGGCGAACAGGCCGGCCGCGATCGCCAGCAGCTCCTCGCGACGGGTGGCCGGCTCGCTCGTGGTCTCACGCATGCTGACTGCTCACGGAGACGACCTCACCGGTGAGGTACGACGAGTAGTCGGACGCCAGGAAGACCATCACGTTGGCGACCTCCCAGGGCTCCGCGGCGCGGCCGAAGGCCTCCCGCTGCTTGAGCTCGTGGAGCAGGTCGTCACTGGTCACCTTGGCCAGGAACGGGTGCATCGCCAGGCTCGGCGACACCGCGTTGACCCGGATGCCGTGGGGTGCGACGTCGAGGGCGGCGCACCGCGTCAGCGCCATCACCCCGGCCTTGGCCGCGGCGTAGTGGGCCTGGCCCTCCTGGGCGCGCCAGCCGATCACCGAGGCGTTGTTGACGATCACGCCGCGGGTGCCGGACGCGATCATCCGGTTGCTCGCGGCGCGCACGCAGCGGAAGGTGCCGGTCAGGGTGATGTCGAGGACCTTGCTCCACTGCTCGTCGGTCATCTCGGTGATGCTCGCCGTCCCTCCGAGGCCGGCGTTGTTGACCATGACGTCGACCCCGCCGAGCTCGTCGGCCGCGTCGAGCAGGGCCTGCACGTCCGCCTCCTCGGTCACGTCGCACACGAGGCTGCGGACCCGGTCGGCGCCGAACTCGGTCCCCAGGGACTCCTCGGCCTCGGCGAGCCGGCGCGCGTGGGTGTCGCTGAAGACGACCGCCTTGGCGCCCTCCTCCAGCGCCCGGCGGACCACGGCGGCACCGATGCCGGCACCGGCGGCCGCGGTCACCACGACGACCTTGCCCTGGAGCAGGTCGTGACCCGGGACGTAGTCGGGGGTGGGTTGTTCGGGTCGGGTGGCGGTCATCCGCGGGGCTCCTTCGGGAGGCCGAGCACGCGCTCGGCCAGGATGTTGCGCTGGATCTCGTCGCTGCCGCCGTAGATCGTGTCGGCGCGCGAGAAGAGGAAGAGCCGTTGCCAGGCGTCGAGGTCGTAGCCGTCTCCCACGGTCAACCCGGCGGGTCCGGCGACGGCCATGGCGAGCTCCCCGAGGTCGCGATGCCAGTTGGCCCACACGAGCTTGGCGATCGAGGCGGCTCCCCCGCCGGACGACGAGCCCTCGCCGGCCACGGCGGCCGACAGCCCGCGCAGTGCGTTGAGCCGCATCACCTCGAGCTCGACCTTCGACTGCGCGAGCCGGTCGCGGATGACGGGATCGTCGAAGGTGCCGTTCTCCCGGGCGAGGGCGACGACGCCCTCGAGCTCACGGGCGAACCCCACCTGTTGCCCGAGCGTGGAGACGCCGCGCTCGAAGCCGAGCAGTCCCATCGCCACCTTCCAGCCGTCGCCCGGCTCGCCGACGACGAGGTCGGCGGACGTGCGGGCTCCGGAGAAGAAGACCTCGTTGAACTCCGAGCCACCGGTCAGCTGCTCGATCGGCCGGATCTCGACGCCGTCCTGGTCGAGAGGCACGAGCAGGAAGGAGAGTCCGTGGTGGCGGGTCGACCCCGCCTCCGTCCGGGCGATCACGAAGCACCAGTCGGCCTCGGTGGCGTTGGACGTCCACACCTTCTGGCCGTCGACGACCCACTCCCCGTCGTCGGCGGAGCCCTCCAGGCGACCCTTGGTCTGCACGTTGGCCAGGTCGGAGCCGGCGCCGGACTCGGAGTAGCCCTGGCACCACATCTCCTCCACCGCGACGATCCTCGGCAGGAAGCGCTGTTGCTGCTCGGGCGTGCCGAACGCGATCAGGGTCGGGCCCAGGAGCTCCTCGCCGAGGTGGTTGACCCGGGTCGGGGCACCGGCCCGGGCGTACTCCTCGTGGAAGATCACCTGCTGCCACAGCGTCAGCCCGCGACCACCGTGCTCCTCGGGCCAGCCCACGCAGGTCCAGCCGTGGGCGGCGAGGTGCCGGTTCCAGGCCAGCCGCTCGGCGTACGCCTCCTCCTCGCGGCCGCTGCCGCCGAGGCCGCGCAGGCCGGCGAACTCGCCGCTGAGGTGCTCCTCCAGCCATGCGCGCACCTCCTCCCGGAAGGTGCGGTCCTCGGGCGAGTCGGTCAGGTCCACGAGTGGTACTCTACCAAGCAAATGTTTGGTTTGGTTCTGACGACCCGACGGGCCCCGGCATGCTGACCCTGCCGGGGCTGCTGCGTGCCGCGGCCGACCGGTTCGGCGACCACCCGGCGTACGTCGAGGGCGACAGCGTGCTGACCTACACCGACCTCCTGGCGCGGGTGCAGGCGACCGCGCGGAGGTACGTGGAGACAGGTGTCGCGCCCGGCGACCGGGTCGTCCTGTGGGGGCCCAACAGCACCGCGTGGGCGATTGCCGCGCTCGCCGTCACCTGGGCGGGCGGCGTGCTCGTCCCGGTCAACTCGCGCTACGTCGGGCCCGAGGTTGCCGACGTGGTCGAGCGCACCCGCGCAGCCCTGGTCGTCGTGCACGACGGTTTCCTGGGCCGCGACCAGGCGGGCGAGCTCGACGACGCCGGCGTGACGGCACCCGTCGTACCCCTGGCGACCATGACGGACCCGGGCCCGGAGGGCGGCCCCGGAGCCGCGGACGTCTCCCCCGACGACGTCGCCGACATCCTCTTCACCTCCGGCACCACCGGCCGGTCGAAGGGTGCGATGAGCGCGCACCGGCAGACCATCGGCGTGGCGGACACCTGGGCCCGGCTCGGTGGCGTGACCGCCGACGACCGCTATCTCGCGGTCAACCCGTTCTTCCACTCGTTCGGCTACAAGATCGGGATCGTGGTCGGGCTGCTCACCGGCGCGACCCTCTACCCCGTCGCGACCTTCCACCTCGACGAGACGATGGCGCTGATCGAGTCCGAGCGGATCACGCTCCTGCCGGGGGCTCCGACGATCTACCAGTCACTGCTGACCGCGCCCGGCCGGGCCGACCACGACCTGTCGTCGCTGCGGCTGGCCGTCACCGGCGCGGCCGTGGTGCCGGTCGTGCTGATCGAGCGGATGCGGGCACCGGCACCGGACGGGCTCGGGATCGACCAGGTCGTCACCGCGTTCGGCATGACCGAGGCGGTCGTGGCCACGATGTGCCGGGAGGACGACCCCGCCGAGACCGTGGCGACCACCTGCGGCCGGGCCGTGCCCGGCATGGAGACCCGGATCGCCACGCCCGGTTCGAACGACCCGCTGCCTCCCGGCGAGGAGGGCGAGCTCCTGCTCAGGGGCGACCACGTGATGCTCGGCTACCTCGACGACGAGGAGGCCACTGCCGAGGCGATCGACACCGACGGCTGGCTGCACACCGGCGACATCGGCCGGCTCGACGAGCACGGCAACCTCTCGATCACCGACCGGCTCAAGGACATGTACATCTCCGGCGGGTTCAACGTCTACCCCGCCGAGGTCGAGCAGGTCCTGGCCCGGCTCGACGGGGTCGCCGACGTCGCTGTGGTCGGCGTACCGGACGAGCGGCTGGGCGAGGTGGGCAAGGCGTACGTGGTGGTGTCGGCGCCGGAGCTGTCGGCCGACGACGTGATCGCGTTCGCGAAGGAACGCCTGGCCAACTTCAAGGTGCCGCGGCACGTGGCCCTGGTCGAGGGGCTCCCCCGGAACCTGTCCGGCAAGGTGCTCAAGACGGAGCTGAGGAACTGATGGACCTGACCCTGTCCGAGTCCGAGCTCGCCTTCCAGGCCGAGGCCCGGTCGTGGCTGGAGGCGAACGTGCCGACCGAGCCGCTCCCGTCGATGGACACCGAGGAGGGCTTTCGCGCCCACCAGGAGTGGGAGTCGAAGCTCTCCGACGCGGGATGGGCCGTGGTGTCGTGGCCCCAGGCCCACCACGGGCGCGAGGCTTCCCTCGTGGAGTGGGTGATCTTCGAGGAGGAGTACTACCGCGCCGGAGCGCCCGGCCGGGTCTCCCAGAACGGCATCTTCCTGCTGGCGCCGATCATCTTCGACCACGGGACTCCGGAGCAGCAGGACCGCTTCCTCCCGACCATGGCGACCGGCGAGCAGGTGTGGGCGCAGGCCTGGTCCGAGCCCGAGGCCGGCTCCGACCTCGCCTCGCTCACCTCCACGGCCCGCCGGGACGACGAGCGCGGCGGCTGGGTGCTCAACGGCCAGAAGACCTGGTCGTCCCGCGCGTCGTACGCGCACTGGGGGTTCGGGCTGTTCCGCTCCGACCCGGAGGCACAGCGGCACCACGGGCTCACCTATTTCCTCTTCCCGCTCGACGCCGACGGCGTCACCGTGCGACCGATCGCACAGCTCGACGGCGAGGCAGGCTTCGCCGAGATCTTCTTCGAGGACGTCTTCGTCCCCGACGCCGACGTCCTCGGCGCGCCCGGCGACGGCTGGCGGGTCGCGATGAGCACGGCCGGCAACGAGCGCGGCCTGTCGTTGCGCTCCCCCGGCCGGTTCTGCGCCGCCGCGGACCGGCTGGTCGAGCTGTACCGCTCGTCCCCGGTCGAGGCACACTCCGAGGCCGTGGCGGACGCCTGGATCAAGGCACAGGCCTACCGCCTCTACACCTGGGGCACGGTCACCCGGCTCGCCGACGGCGGCGACATGGGTGCGGCCGGGTCGGTCAACAAGGTCTTCTGGTCCGAGCTCGACATCGCCCTCCATGAGACGGCACTCGACCTGCTCGGGCCCGAGGCCGAGGTCGACTCGACCTGGCTCGACGGCTACACCTTCTCGCTGTCCGGCCCGATCTACGCCGGTACCAACGAGATCCAGCGCAACATCATCGCCGAGCGCATCCTCGGCCTACCTCGTGAACCCAAGGGAGCAGCGAAGTGAAGTTCGAGCTCACCCCCGACCAGCGCGACTTCGCCGCGTCACTGGAGTCGATGCTGAGTGCCGCCGACACCCCGTCCGTCGTACGTGCCTGGTCCGACGGCGACACCGGACCCGGTCGCCGACTCTGGAGTCGGCTTGCCGATCAGGGTGTCTGCGCGCTGGTCGTTCCCGAGGAGCACGGCGGGATGGGTGCCACCCCCCTCGAGATGGTCATCGCCTTCGAAGCCCTGGGCCGCCACGCGGTGCCCGGCCCGTGGGTCGAGTCGGCGGCCTACCTGCCGCTGGCGCTGACCGACCACGACGTGCTGGTGGCACTCGCCGAGGGTGCGATGGGCACCGTCGCGGCACCCCCGCACGTCCCCTTCGCCCTGGACGCCGAGACCTCCGACCACGTCTATCTCGCTGGCGAGGGCCTGTCCCTGGGCACGGTCGGTGCACGACACACCTCGGTGGACCGGAGCCGACGCCTCTGCGAGGTGAGTGCCGGGGAGTCCGTCTCCGCCGGCGATCTGGACGCCGCCATGGCACTGGCCCAGCTGGCCACCGCGGCCCAGCTCCTCGGCTGCGGCGAGCGACTCCTCTCTGACTCCGTCACCTACGTCACCCAGCGCACCCAGTTCAGCCGAGCCATCGGTTCCTACCAGGCGATCAAGCACGCCCTCGCCGACGTCCGGATTGCGCTCGACTTCGCCCGACCACTGGTCCTCGGCGCC
>JBKJUE010000069.1:0-49721 GCA_046590395.1 Nocardioides sp. | reverse complement strand
CCGGCTGATCCACGACAGCCCTTGGCAGGTCAGGCTCAACACCGACGACCGGCAACCCGAGTTCCTCCCGCCACCCCGCGTCGCCACGCCCCCCGCCTGGTGCCGACACCGCCCCCGACGGGAGTGACCCTGAGCGGCGCTATTCGTCGAGGCCAGCGACCTTGATGCCGGAGTGCACCTTGTACTTCTTGTTGATCGAGATGAGGACGGCGGTGAGGGGCTCGAGCTGGCGGGCGAGCCGAAGCTTGCCGGCGTCAATGCCGTCGCGACCGGTGACGCAGCGAGCCAGCTCGATGGCGACCGCCTTGCCCTCGTCGGAGTCGCCGCAGACCAGGATGTCTTCGTGGTCGAGGTACTCGGCGTCGCCCCACAGGGTGACCGCCGAGACGTGGTGGAAGGCACCGACGACCACGGAGTCCGGAGCGATCCGCCGGGCCGACTCGGCCGCGGAGCCCTCGCCCCCGTCGACCACCCGGCCGTGCGGGCCACGCTTGTCGAAGGCCAGCGGGTTCACGCACGAGATGACCGTCGTGCCGTCGAGCGGCAGGGTGGCGACCAGCTCGTCGTGGCCGTCGTACGGCACCGCGAGCAGGACCACGTCGGCACCCTCGCAAGCGTCGGCGTTGCTCGCCCCCGTGACGGAGGACGACCCGAGTCGCTCGTTGAGCTCGACGGCCGCCGTCTCGGCCTTCTCGGCGGCTCGCGAGCCGAGCACGACCGTGTGCCCGTGCTTCGCGAAACGGTAGCCCAGGCCCTTGCCCTGCGGCCCGGTCCCGCCGATCACGGCGATGCGGTACGTCGTCACTCGCTGCTCCTCCACGTCTCGGTCACACGCTGGCGACCTTGCCATTGTGACAGTGATCCTGTCACAGTTGGGATGACCCACGGACCCGGACCGACAGGACCCATTGTGAAGCTCTCCATGCCCCTCATCTACGCCGGGAACCCTCGCGAGACGGCCGACCAGGTGGCCGGGCTGGAGAAGGCGGGCCTGGACACCGTCTGGGTCGCCGAGCCCTACGGCTTCGACGCCCCGACGCTCATGGGCTACCTCGCCGCGAAGACCGAGACCGTCGAGATCGGTGCCGGCATCCTCAACGTCTACTCGCGGACGCCGGGTGCGCTGCTCCAGACCGCCGCCGGCCTCGACAACGTGTCGGGCGGCCGCGCGGTCATCGGCCTCGGCGCGTCCGGACCGCAGGTGATCGAGGGCTTCCACGGCCTCCCCTACGACAAGCCGCTCGGCCGGACCCGCGAGATCATCGAGATCCTCCGCATGGGCCTGCGCCGCGAAGCCTTGGTCAGCGACGGCATCTACAAGCTGCCGCTCCCGGCCGACCAGGGCCTCGGGCTCGGCAAGCCGCTGAAGCTGCTCAACAAGCCCGAGCGCCCGGTCATCCCGCTCTGGGTCGCCGCGCTGGGCGACAAGAACGTGCAGATGACCGCCGAGGTGGCCGACGGCTGGCTGCCCTTCCTCTTCCACCCGGAGAAGGCGAAGGAGGTGTGGGGCGACGCGCTCGCGGCGGGCACCGCGAAGCGCTCCGAGGAGCTCGGCCCGCTCGAGATCTCGGCCGGCGGCATGCTCGCGATCGGCGAGGACGTCAAGGGGATGCTCGACTTCATGCGCCCGATGTACGCGCTGTACGTCGGTGGCATGGGCGCCCGCGGCAAGAACTTCTACAACGAGCTGGCCTGCCAGTACGGCTACGAGAAGGAGGCCAAGGAGATCCAGGACCTCTACCTCGGCGGAAACAAGCGCGACGCGGAGGCCCTGGTCCCGCAGGAGTGGCTCGAGGCCGGCAACCTGGTCGGACCCGAGTCCTACGTCAAGGAACGGATCGCTGCCTTCCGCGAGGCCGGCGTCACCAGCCTCCAGGTCAGCCCGGCCTCCGACGACCCGGCGGGCACCATCGCGAAGGTCAAGGAATGGGTCTCCTGAGCCACGGGCCGCGGCGCTTCGAGAACCTGGAGAAGATCCGCCGGCTCGACCCGCACACGGACTACGACGAGATCGCCTTCATCACGTCCCGCCACGAGTTTCCGTGGGACTTCGTGCAGGGCACCGGGATCGCCTTCCTCCGCGACTACGGCGTCCCGTCCATCGCGCGTCTGCTCGACCGGACCCGCGAGTTCGAGGACCACGGCACCAAGAGGTACGACGACACCCTGCTGATCGGCGAGGAGTCCACGGTCGAGGGGATCAACTCGCCGCGGTCGCACGCCGCGGTCCGGCGGCTGAACAGGATCCACGGTCACTACGACATCCCCGACGACGAGTTCGCCTACGTGCTCGCGACCACGGTCGTGGGACCGGTCCGCTGGATCAACGCGTACGGCTGGCGGCAGCTCGATCCGCACGAGGTGACGGCACTGGCAAAGGTGACGACCCGCTTCGGGGAGCTGATGGGGCTCAAGGGCCTGCCGACGGCGTACGACGGTTACGAGCGGCTGCTCGACGACTACGAGGCCGAACGGTTCGAGTTCGACCCGGCCGCGAAGCGGCTGACCGAGGCGTCGATCCGGATCGCCCGGACGGTCGCCCCTGCGCCGATGAAGCCGCTGGTCCGGCGGCTGACCATCGCCCTGATGGACGAGCCACTGCGGCTCGCGCTCGGCATGCCCCGTCAGCCGCCCTGGTTCGTCCGCGTCGTGAAGGCCGGCCTGCGGCTCCGGGCCTGGGCGCTGAGGTACTTCCCACCCCGCAAGAACGCTTACCACCACAAGCCGTCGACGTACCCCATGGGTTACCGGCTCGGCGACCTCGGCCCCGCATCGATGCTGGACGAGCTCAACATGAAGCACACCGACACCAGGGAGACGATCAGATGACTCGCGAGATCTTCGACGCGGAGCACGAGGCGTTCCGCGACGCCGTCGGCACGTTCCTCGACAAGGAGGTCGTGCCGCACCACGAGCAGTGGGAGAAGGACGGCATCGTCGACCGCGAGGTGTGGGCGAAGGCCGGCGCCCAGGGCCTGCTCGGACTCCAGCTCGACGAGGAGTACGGCGGAGGCGGCACGCCCGACTTCCGCTACAACGTGGTGATCGGCGAGGAGATGACCCGGCGGGGTGTCTACGGCGCCGCGTTCCCGCTCTTCAACGACATGATCGTGCCCTACCTGGTGGCCAGCGCGAACGAGAAGCAGCGGCAGCGCTGGTTCCCGTCGCTGGCGAGCGGCGAGAAGATCGCGGCGATCGCGATGACCGAGCCGGGCGCGGGCTCCGACCTGCAGGGCATCCGCACGACCGCGGTCGACCAGGGCGACCACTACGTCCTGAACGGCAGCAAGACGTTCATCTCCAACGGCATCCTCGCCGACCTGGTGGTCGTGGTGGCCCGCACCGACCCCGAGGCCGGCCACAAGGGCATCTCCCTGCTCATGGTCGAACGCGGCATGGAGGGCTTCGAGCGCGGCCGGAACCTCGACAAGATGGGCCAGCACGCCCAGGACACCGCCGAGCTGTTCTTCGACAACGTCCGCGTGCCCAAGGAGAACCTGCTGGGCGAGGAGGGCGCCGGGTTCATCTACCTGATGACCAACCTTTCGCAGGAGCGCCTCTCGATCGCCGTCTCGGCGGCATCGGCGTGCGAGCTGGTCCTCGAGGAGACGCTGGGGTACGCCAAGGAGCGCACCGCGTTCGGCAAGCCGATCGGGGCGTTCCAGCACAACCGGTTCGTGCTCGCCGAGATGGCGACGGACGCCCACATCTGCCGGGTCTTCGTCGACGACTGCATCAAGCGGCACGTCGCCGGTGAGCTGGACGCGAAGACCGCGTCGATGGCGAAGTGGTGGACGACCGAGCTGCAGAAGAAGCTGGTCGACCAGGGCGTGCAGATGCACGGCGGCTACGGCTACATGATGGAGTACCCGATCGCGCGGGCCTACGTGAACAGCCGCGTCCAGACCATCTACGGCGGCACGACCGAGATCCAGAAGGAGATCATCGGGCGCAGCCTCGGGATCTGAACGGAGCCCTAGCCAACGCCGCCGCCGCGCGGCAGGATCGGCACACCCCGACCCCAGGAGCTCCGCCATGACCGATGTCCTCGCCGACCGCACCCGGATCGAGGAGGAGGTGGCCGGCCGCACGCTCATCGACGTGCTGGCCGACACCGTCCAGGAGAACGGCGGCCGGCCGGCGTACTCCGACAAGCACGACGTGCCGGAGGGCGAGACGTGGCGCACGCTCACCTGGGCCGAGGTGCGCGAGACCGCCCTCGACGCCGCCGCGGGACTGATCGCGCTCGGGGTGCAGCCGGGCGACACTGTCGCGATCATGGCCACCAACCGCGTCGAGCACTTCCTCGCGGACATCGCCGGCGTCCACGCCGCGGCGACGCCGATGTCGATCTACAACACGCTCAGCCAGGAGCAGGTGGCGTACGTCGCCGACCACTCGAAGCCGCGGGTGGCGATCCTGGAGACCGCCGACCACCTCCACCGGTGGACGCGCGCGCTGGAGCTGGACTGCGTCGAGCGAGTCGTCGTCCTGGACCCGGCGGTCCGTCCCGACGGCGACCGGTACATCGGGTGGGACGACCTGCTCGAGGCCGGCCGCGCCCGTCGAGCCGAGCGGCCCGACGAGCTGAAGCAGCGGCACGCCGCGCTCGACCCGAACGCGCCGGCGACGATCCTCTACACGTCCGGCACCACCGGGAACCCGAAGGGCGTCGTCCTGACGCACCACAACGTGCTCTACGAAGCTGTCAGCACGCTCGAGGCGGCCGGGCTGGAAGGAATCCAGACCCAGATCAGCTACCTGCCGCTGGCACACATCGCCGAGCGGGTGCTCGGGCTCTACGGTCCGCAGCTCGTCGCGAGCCACAGCCACGCGATCGGTGATCCGGCCGAGCTGTTGGGCGCCCTCGGCGAGGTCCACCCGACGGCGTTCTTCGGTGTCCCGCGGGTCTGGGAGAAGATCAAGACCGGCATCTCCGCCAAGCTCGCCGCGGACCCGAACCCCGACAACGTCACGATGGTGCAGGACTCGATGGCGGCCGGCCTGGCCTGGGTGCAGGCACAGGAGGTCGGCGGCACCATGACGCCGGAGATCGAGGAGGCCTACCGCCGGGCCGACGAGGCGATCCTCGGATTCCTCAAGCTGCTGCTCGGCCTCGACCAGGTCACCTGGGCGGGCTCTGCCGCTGCGCCGATGCCGATCGAGGTCGCGAAGTTCATGGCGGGTCTCGGCCTGAAGGTGTTCGACGTCTACGGGATGACCGAGACGTGTGGTGCGGTCACCGCCAACGGTCCCCAGGGTTTCCGGCTCGGCACCGTCGGTCGCCCGACGCCGGGCATGGAGGTCAGGCTGGGCGAGGATGGCGAGGTGCTGGTGCGCGGCCCGGTGATCACCCCGGGCTACTACCAGCAGGAGGACGCGACCCGCGACCTCATCGACGAGGACGGCTGGGTGCACACGGGGGACATCGGCACCCTCGACGACGACGGCTTCTTCGCGATCGTCGACCGCAAGAAGGAGCTGATCATCACCAGCGCCGGCAAGAACATCGCCCCGTCGAACATCGAGAACTACCTCAAGGAGTCCCCGATCGTCGGCCACGCCATGGCCGTCGGCGACAACCGTCCGTACGTCGTGGCGGTGCTGACCCTGGATGCCGAGATCGCTCCGCTGGTCGCCGAGAAGCTGGGGCTCGAGTACACCGACCTCGCCGACCTGGCCGCCAAGCCGGAGATCCAGGCGATGGCCCAGCAGGCCGTGGACGCGGCCAATGAACGGCTCTCGCGGCCCGAGCAGGTCAAGGCCTTCGAGCTGCTGCCCGTGGAGTGGACCGCGGAGTCGGAGGAGCTCACGCCGACGCTCAAGCTGAAGCGCCGGGTCGTCAACACGAAGTACTCCGACGTGTTAGACCGCCTCTACTCCTGACGGTCGCCGCCTCTGGTCTGGACCAGTCGGTCGGCTTCCGGGCGGCCGGAGGGGGCGCCGCCCGCGCGCGCGATGAATCCGCGGCAGGGGCGGGGTCTGATCGGGGTAATCCCCGATGCCCCTGTCCCCGCCCTGTGATGGAGTTCAGTCATGCACCGTCAGATTGCCGGCAAGCTCACCGGCCCCGTCACCAAGTGGATCGTCCTCGGGTTCTGGCTGATTGCCTTCGTCGGCCTCGGCTCGTTCTCCTCCAAGCTCGCAGAGGTCCAGAACAACGAGGCCTCCTCCTGGCTGCCCTCGTCGGCCGAGTCGACACAGGCGCTCGAAAAGCTCGAGCCGTTCCAGGACCCCAACTCCATCGCGACCGCGGTGGTCTACGAGCGGGAGACGGGTCTGACCGAGGACGACTTCTCCGCCATCAACGCCCACGTCGCCGAGTTCCAGGCGATGGACGGTGTCGAGGGCCAGGTGCTGGGCCCGATCGTCTCCGAGGACGGACAGGTCGCCCAGACCGTCGTCACCTACAACTTCGGCAAGAACGGCTGGGAGGACATGCCGGACACGGCCGACTCGCTGCGCGAGCTGGCCGAGATCGACGGCGTCACCCTCTACATCGCCGGCTCCGGTGGTCAGGCAGCTGACTCGTTCGAGGCCTTCGCCGGCATCGACAGCAGCCTCCTGCTCGCGGCGCTCGGCGTGGTCGTGATCATCCTGCTCTTCACCTACCGCAGTCCGGTCCTGTGGATCCTGCCGATCTTCTCGGTCGTGGTCGGGTTGGTCACCAGCCTGGGCCTGGTCTACTTCCTCGCCAAGTACGCCGACCCCACCGTCAACGGGCAGAGCCAGGCGATCCTGAGCATCCTGGTGATCGGCGCCGGCACCGACTACGCCCTGCTGCTCGTGGCCCGCTATCGCGAAGAGCTGCGGCGACACGACGACCGGCACGAGGCCATGGCCTTCGCGCTGCATCGGGCGGCTCCGGCCATCCTCGCCAGCGCGGCAACGGTGGCGCTCGGCATGCTCTGCCTGCTCTTCGCCGAGATGAGCTCGACGGCCGGTCTGGGCCCGGTCACAGCGATCGGTGTCGCCATCACCTTCCTGGTGATGGTCACCCTGCTCCCGGCGCTGCTCGTCATCTGCGGACGCTGGATCTTCTGGCCGAAGCGGCCGGCGTTCGGCAGCCCCGAGCCCACCAGCTCCGGCCTGTGGGCCAAGGTCGGCCGCCGGATCGAGGTCCGCCCCCGGGCGGTGTGGGCGATCACCGGAGCGCTGCTGCTCGTGGCCTGCCTGGGCCTCTTCCGGCTCGACGCCAACGGCCTTGCCTCCGACGAGCAGTACACCAAGGACTTCGGGTCCGTGCTCGGCCAGAAGGTGCTGACCGACCACGGTCTGGTCGACGCCTCCAACCCGATCATGGTCGCCACCAACGCCGACCAGGCCGAGGCGGTCGTCGAGGCGATGTCCGGCGTCGAGGGCATCGCGGAGCCGTCCGAGCCGGCCGTCAAGGATGACGTCGCCTTCATCACCGCTGCGGTCCCGGGGGACCCGGCCTCGCAGGACGCGTTCGACAGGGTCGAGGACGTTCGCGACGCCGTCGGCGGCATCGAGGGTGCCGACGCGCTCGTGGGCGGGTTCTCCGCGATCTATCTGGACACCAAGATCGCGTCGTCCCGCGACAACATCGTGATCATCCCGATCGTCCTGCTGGTGGTGTTCCTGATCCTGGTGCTGTTGCTGCGCTCGCTCGCGTCCCCGGTGATCCTGATCGGGACGGTCGTCCTGTCCTTCGGTGCTGCGCTCGGCATCTCCACGCTGATCTTCGAGCACATCTTCCCGTCCATCGTGGACCGCTGGCCGGACTCCGCCCAGACCGACGCGAGCTTCCCACTGTTCGCGTTCGTCTTCCTGGTCGCGCTCGGCATCGACTACAACATCTTCCTCATGACCCGGGTCCGTGAGGAGACCATGGCCCTGGGCACCCGCCGCGGGTCGCTGGTGGCGCTCACGTCCACGGGCGGCGTGATCACGTCGGCCGGCATCGTGCTCGCGGCGACCTTCCTCGTGCTGGGGACGCTCCCGCTGGTCTTCCTCGCCGAGCTCGGCACGGCCGTCGCCATCGGCGTGCTGCTCGACACGATGATCGTCCGTTCGGTGCTGGTCACAGCGATCAACCTCGACCTGGGCTCGAAGATCTGGTGGCCGGGCACGCTCGACCGGGGCCAGCACGCGGTCGCTCCTCCCGAGCCGTTGGAGGAGCGCCAGAAGCAGCCGGTCTGACCGGGTCCACCGCGTGGGCCGGCCCTGGGGGCCGGCCCGCGCCGGACTAGCCTGAAGCAGTGACCGAGACGACGGCGGGGCCCACTCCCCAGCAGGTCCGCCGCGCCGCTGCCCGCGCGGAGCGTGGTGCGGCCCTCGATGTCGCCGAGGCCGCAGCCCTGTTGGCCGCGACCGGTCCCGAGCTCGATCGCCTCTGCACCGCCGCGGCCCGGGTTCGGGACGCCGGCCTGGTCGCCGCCGGCCGGCCGGGCGTCGTCACCTACTCCCCCAAGGTGTTCATCCCGGTCACCCGTCTGTGCCGGGACCGGTGCCACTACTGCACCTTCGTGACCACCCCCGGACACCTCGAGCGGGCTGGTGGGTCGCCGTACCTCTCCCCTGACGAGATCCTCGACATCGCCCGCCGGGGCGGTGAGCTCGGCTGCCTGGAGGCGCTGTTCACCCTCGGCGACCGGCCCGAGGACCGCTGGCCCGAGGCCCGCCAGTGGCTCGACGAGCAGGGCTACGACTCCACCCTCGCCTACGTGCGCGCGATGGCGGTCCGGGTGCTCGAGGAGACCGGACTGCTGCCCCACCTGAACCCCGGGGTCATGACGTGGGAGGAGATGAACCGGCTCAAGCCGGTCTCCCCCTCGATGGGGATGATGCTGGAGACCACGTCGACCCGGCTCTTCACCGAGAAGGGCGAGGCCCACTTCGGCTCCCCCGACAAGGACCCGGCCGTCCGGCTGCGCGTGCTCGAGGACGCCGGTCGCCTCGCGGTCCCCTTCACCACCGGGCTGCTGGTGGGGATCGGCGAGAACCTCACCGAGCGCGCCGAGACGATCTTCGCGCTGCGTGCCGTCTCACGGAGCTACGGCTCCGTCCAGGAGGTCATCGTCCAGAACTTCCGGGCGAAGCCCGACACCGCGATGCGGCACACGGACGACCTCGACCTCGACGAGTTCCGGGCCGCCATCGCCGTGACGCGGCTGGTCCTCGGCCCCAAGGCCCGCGTCCAGGCGCCGCCCAACCTGGTGGACACCGATCACGGGGCCGGCGAGTGCCGGGCCCTGCTCGACGCCGGAATCGACGACTGGGGCGGCGTCTCGCCCCTGACCCCGGACCACGTGAACCCCGAGCGCCCCTGGCCCTCCCTCGACCGCCTGCGCTCGATCACCGCGGAGTGCGGGTTCGAGCTGAAGGCGCGGCTCACGGTGCACCCCGAGTACGTGCGCCAGGGCGAGCCCTGGCTGGACCCGCGGATCTCCGGCCACGTGGCCGCCCTCGCCGACGACGACGGCCTCGCCAGGGTGGGCGTACGTCCCAGCGGCCTGCCGTGGCAGGAGCCCGACGGCGGCTTCGCCCACGTCGGCGGCACCGGCCGCACCGACCTCCACACCGCCATCGACGACACCGGCCGCACCACCGACCGCCGCAGCGACTTCGACGACGTCTACGGCGACTGGGAATCGGTCCGCGTCGCGGCCGAGCACACCGGTGGACCGGGGCTCGTGTCGTCCGGGACCGTCGCGGCGGCGCTGCGGGTGGCGGAGAACGACCCCCAGCAGCTGACCGACGAGCAGGCCCACGCGTTGATCACCGCCGAGGGCGAGCACCTCGACGCCGTGTGCGCCCTGGCCGACGACCTGCGGCGGTCGACGGTGGGCGACGAGGTGACCTACGTCGTCAACCGCAACATCAACTTCACCAACATCTGCTACGTCGGCTGCCGCTTCTGCGCGTTCGCCCAGCGCCGGACCGACGCCGACGCCTTCTCACTGTCGCTCGAGCAGGTGGCCGACCGCGCGCAGGAGGCGTGGGAGCTCGGGGCCACCGAGGTCTGCATGCAGGGTGGCATCGACCCCGAGCTGCCCGGCACGGCGTACTTCGACCTGGTCGCGGCCGTGAAGCAGCGAGTGCCCGGCATGCACGTGCACGCGTTCTCGCCGATGGAGATCGTCAACGGAGCCAACCGCACCGGCCTCTCGGTCGAGGACTTCCTGATCAAGGCCCGCGAGGCCGGGCTCGACACGATCCCCGGGACCGCCGCCGAGATCCTCGACGACGAGGTCCGCTGGGTGCTGACGAAGGGCAAGCTGCCCACCCAGACCTGGATCGACGTGGTCACCACCGCGCACCGCGTGGGACTGCGGTCCAGCTCCACGATGATGTACGGCCACGTCGACAACCCACGCCACTGGATCGCGCACCTGCGGGTGCTGTCCCGGATCCAGGACGAGACCGGCGGGTTCACCGAGTTCGTCCCGCTGCCGTTCGTCCACCACTCGTCCCCGATCTACCTGGCCGGCGTCGCCCGGCCGGGCCCGTCCCTGCGGGACAACCGGGCGGTGCACGCGGTCGGGCGGATCCTGCTGCACGGCCGGATCCCCCACATCCAGACGAGCTGGGTCAAGCTCGGCACCGACGGCACCCGCGCGATGCTTCGGGCCGGCGCCGACGACGTGGGCGGCACGTTGATGGAGGAGACCATCTCCCGGATGGCCGGCTCCGAGCACGGCTCCGCGAAGACGGTGGCCGAGCTGACGGAGATCGCCGCGGGGATCGGGCGCCCCGTGCGCGAACGCACCACGACGTACGGCGTGCCGTCGCGGACGCCAGCTCGCTGACGCCCGCGACGAGTCAACCTCGGCCGCTGGACGAGCGGAGCCGGCGCGAGACCGAGTCGATCGCCACGGCGAGCAGCAGCACACCGCCGGTGACCATGAAACGCACGGACGAGTCGACGTTCATCAGGTTCAACCCGCTCTGGATGGCCTGGAGCACGACGATGCCGAGCAGGGCGGAGTAGGCCGAGCCGCGGCCGCCGAAGAGGCTGGTCCCGCCGATCACGGCGGCCGCGATGGCGGTCAGGTTGGTGTCGGTCGTGCCACTGCTCTGCGACACCGAGGTGAGCTGGCCGGCGAGCAGGATGCCACCGAGCGCTGCGAACGTGGAACAGGCTGCGAACACCGAGAAGTAGATCCGGTTCACCTTGATGCCGGCGCGGCGGGCGGCCTCCTCGTTGCCACCGACCGCGAAGACGTGACGCCCCCAACGGCTCTTGCGCAGGAGCAGGTCCATGACGACGACCAGGGCGACGAACAGCACCGGGAGGTAGCCCCAGCCCCGGTCGACCCCGAGGTAGTAGGTGAGGAATCCGAGCCCGAGGGCGAGGAGGCCCGCCTTCACCAGCACCAGACGCCACCCCTGCGGGGTCAGCCCGGCAGCGACGCGGCGCCGGATCCCGAGGAACTGCGAGACGACGTACCCGACGACGACGACCGCCACCAGGGCGTAGGCCTGGGTGTCGCTGAGGAAGCTGGTGCGAGCGAAGTCGCGGAGTCCGGAGTTGTTCGGCAGCACGATCGTGCCCTGGTCTCCGAGCACGTAGAGCAGTGCACCCTGGAAGGCGAGCAGGCCGGCCAGCGAGAAGACGAAGCTGGGCACCCCGATCCGGGTGTAGAGCAGCGCGTAGACCGAGCCGATGGCCAGGCCGATCGCGATGCCGGCGGCCATGCCGACGAGCAGTGAGTGCCCGTTGTTGACCACGAGCACGGCCATCGAGGCGGACGCGAAGCCCGACACCGAGCCGACCGAGAGGTCGATCTCCCCGAGCAGCAGCACCAGCACGATGCCGAGGGCGATCACGCCGGTGGGCGCGGCGAACAGCGTGATGTTCACCAGACTCTTCGACGAGAGGAACGTGGGCTCCCTGGCGTAGAACACGGTGCAGATCACGATCAGGCCGAGGATGACCGGCAGCATGCCGAGGTCGCCACCCTTCAACCGGTTCCAGAACATCAGCACGTACCCGAAGGCACCGTGGGTCTGGATCAGGCGCTCGTCGACCAGGTCGGCCGCAACGCCCGAGCCGGTGACGTCGACGGCGGGCTCCTCCACCGGATCGGTGGATGTCCGGTCAGACATCGGACGCTCCTTCATCCTCGACGGGGACGGACGCCCCCGTGTGCCGGCTGGCCCGAGCCGCGACCACGTTGTCCGAAGCGCCGGTGATGGCCGCGACCAGCTGCTCGGTGGAGGCTTCCTCCACCTTGAACTCGGCAGCATTCCGGCCCAGCCGCATCACGACGATGCGGTCGGCCACAGCCTGGACGTCGGCCATGTTGTGGCTGATCAGGATCACCGCGAGCCCGGTGTCGCGCAGCCGCTCGATGAGGTTGAGCACCTCGGCGGTCTGCGCGACACCGAGCGCCGCAGTGGGTTCGTCGAGCATGACGACCTTCGGTGCCCCCACCAGGCTGCGCGCGATCGCCACCGTCTGACGTTGCCCTCCGGAGAGGGCGGCGATCGGGATACGCACCGAGGGGATCTTGGCGGACAGGGTGCGCAGCAGCCGCCACGCCTCCTTCTCCATCTCCACCTCGTCCATCAGGGGGCCGTACAGGCGCTCCTGCCCGAGGAACAGGTTGGCGACGACGTCGAGGTTGTCGCAGAGCGCGAGGTCCTGGAAGACCGTCGCGATGCCGAGTGCTTGGGCCTGCGAGGGTCCGCCCACGGAGATCTGCCGCCCGGCGAAGGTGATCTGACCCTCGTCCGGTTGGTAGACGCCCGCGATGACCTTGACCAGCGTGGACTTGCCTGCCCCGTTGTCCCCCACCAGGGCGACGACCTCACCGGCCGCCACCTCCAGGGAGACGTCGGTCAGGGCCTGGACAGCACCGAACCTCTTGTTGACACCGGTCAGGGACAGCACCGTCTCGCCCCTGACCGGGGCCTCCGTCGTCGTCGTGGTCATCAGGAGATGCCAGCCTCCTCACAGGCAGCCACGTAGTCACCGGTGCAGATGTCGCCGGCGTCGTAGAAGCCGTCCGCGATGATGGTATCGGCGACGTTGTCGGAGGTCACGGCGATCGGGTCGAAGATGAACGACGCGACGCCGTTGTACTCGGTCTGGTCGATCCCGGTGTCGCTGGTGTCGCCGATCTCGTCACCCGCGGCCAGCTTGACGGCCACCTCAGCGGCGGTCTCGGCCTCGATCGGGATGGGCTTGTAGATGGTCATCAGCTGCTCTCCGGCGAGGATCCGCTGGATCGCGGCCACCTCGGCGTCCTGACCCGTGATCGGCGGCAGTGCATCGGCTGCCACTCCCGAGCCGGTGAGTGCCGCGATGACGCCGCCTGCCTGGCCGTCGTTGGCGGCGTACACGCCCTGGATGTCGGAGGCGTCGTACTTGCTCAGCTGGTCGGTGGTCCACTGCTGGGCGTTCTCCGGGCTCCAGTCGGGGTTGTCGTACTCCTCGAGGATCTCGACGCCGCTGGCGTCGAGGACGCTGTGCGCACCGGCCTTGAACTGGGCGGCGTTGGGGTCGCTGGGGGCGCCGTTGAGCATCAGGATGCTGCCCTCGTCACCCATGTTTTCGACGAGGGTCTCGGCCTGCATCTTGCCGACCGTCTCGTTGTCGAAGGACATGTAGTAGTCGGCACCCTCGATGAAGCGGTCGTAGGCGATGACCGGAACATCCTGGTCCTGGGCCTCCTGGACCATGCCGGTGGCTCCGGCGCCGTTGACCGGATCGAGGACGACGACCTCGGCGCCCGCGGTGAGTGCGGTGGTCATCTGCTGGGCCTGCTTGGCCTCGTCCTGGTCAGCGTTGTAGTAGTCGACGGTGCAGTCGGAACACAGCTCGGCGACCTTGGCCTCGAACAGGGGGCGGTCGAAGGCCTCGTAGCGGGTCGTCTTCGACTCCGGCAGGAGCAGGGCAATGGTGTTGCCATTCCCGCTGCTCGTGTCGCCGCCGTCTTCGGCGTCGTTGGCGCTGCAGGCGGTGAGGCCGGCGGTGCCGATGATCAGGGCGGCCCCGAGGGCCGCCAGGCGGTTCAGGCTTCTGGACACGTGTTTCTCCTCGACTGGTGGAGCCCTCGGACGGGCGGACCCTAGTGGTCTTCGTCGAGTGTCGGGCGTCACACCTTTGTCGTCAAGACTTGAACGCAAAATCTCTTATTTCGGTTCAATGACGATTTCAGCGTGCATGTTTGGTCTCTACTTGACCAATAACGTCGCTTGCATCACAGTTGCGGCCATGTGCCCTAGTCACGGGGCCGCAGCGCCGGGCTCGACGGCATCCCTGCGGACCGCCAACCAGCAACGCGTCCTCGACGTGCTGCGGGTCGGCCCCGATGACGGGAGCGCGTTGGGCGCCTTCACCCAGGCCGAGCTGGCCCGGGCAACCGGCCTGGCCCCCGCCACCGTCTCCAACATCGTGCGGGGGCTCGTGACGGCCGCGCTCGTCCAGACCGAACCCGGGAGCGGTCGTCGGGGCTCTGCTGTCCGACTGGCCCGCAGCGCCGGCCTGGTCGCGGGTGTCGACTTCGGGCACAGCCACGTCGCGGTGGCGATCAGTGACCTGACCGGGGCCGTGCTGGCCGAGCAGCGCCGCCCGCTCGCGCCCGGTCACCTCCACGACGAAGGCATCGAGCTGGCCCGGCTCATGCTCGACGAGATGTCCGAGGGACTCGGCCAGGTCCGCCGGATCGGGCTGGGCCTGCCGGCGCCCGTGACCAAGGGCGTCGTCCGGGCGACGGCGATCCTCCCTGGCTGGGAGGGGATTGACGCCCAGGCCGCCGCGGAGGCCGCGTTCGGGGTGCCGGTCGAGGTCGAGAACGACGCCAACCTGGGCGCCCTGGCCGAGCACCGTCGCGGCGTGGGTCGCGGCCACGACACCTCCGTCTTCGTGAAGATCTCGTCCGGTGTCGGCGCCGGCATCATCATCGACAACAAGCTCTTCCACGGTTCCACCGGCAGCGCCGGCGAGATCGGCCACCTGACCCTCGACGACCAGGGTCCGCTCTGCCGTTGCGGAAGCCGCGGCTGCCTGGAGGCCTACACCTCCGTCGTGACCGTGCAGGCGATGATGGCCGACCAGCTCCCCGACGCAGGGTTCGACGAGATCGTCGAGGCCGCCCGCACCGGCAACGTGTCTGCCCAGCGCACGCTCGAGGACGCCGGGCTCCACCTCGGCTGGGGGCTGGCCAGCATCGTCAACCTGATCAACCCGGCGGTCGTGGTGGTCGGCGGCGACATGGCCCGCGCCGGCGACCTGCTGCTCGAGTCCGCGCGAATCGGCCTGCGTCGCCACGCCCTGGACACGGTGGCCGCCACGCCGCTGCTCGCCAGCACCCTCGGGGAGCGGGCCTCGCTCGTGGGCGCCGTACTCCTGGCCGCGGAGCGGACCGAGCTGAGCGCCCCGACCCCCTGACGCCGAGTGGGCAGCAGTTCACGCGCGCACCCCGCCGAGTGGGCAGCAGTTCACGCGCGCACCCCGCCGAGTGGGCAGCAGTTCACGCGCGAGGCGGTAACTGCTGCCGACTCGGCGGGGTTTGAGGAGTAACTGCTGACGACTCGGCGTCAGTGCTTGATGCGGGAGCCCGCGACCCAGACGCCGGCGATGTCGGAGTCGCCGCCGAGCGCGAAGATCTTCGCGAGGGCGTCCTCGGGTGAGGCGGCGTGGCGCAGGCCCACGTCGAGCGGGTCGTCGGCCAGCGGCCGCACCCAGACCGCGTCGAAGCTCCGGCCGACCCCGAGGTCGCCAACCTCGTCGCCCAGCCCGAGCGCGAGTGCACCGGCGCGGGTGGCGAGGTGCAGCAGGTGCGACGACGTCAGCGGCAGGCCGGACCGACCGAGCAGGGCCTGCGTGAACGACGCCTGGAGCCCCTCCTTCAGCATGCTGAAGCCGGTCCCGGCGCCGACGTCGGAGCCGAGGGCGACCCGGACGCCGTGCTCGACGTGGCGGCGCATCGGGAACAGTCCGCTGCCGAGCGCGGAGTTGCTGGACGGGCAGTGAGCGACCGAGGCGCGACGGCCGCCGAGGACGGCGAGCTCGTCGTCGGTGGGGTGGACGTTGTGGGCCAGCACCGATGACTCGCCGATCAGGCCGTGGTCGTCGTAGGTGCCGACGTAGTGCTCGGCTCCGACGAACAGCCGGGTCACCTCGGCCACCTCGGCCGGGTTCTCGTTGACGTGGGACGTGAACCACGACCCCGGGACGTCCTTGAGGACGGCCGCGCAGGCGTCGAGCACCTCGTCGCTGGCGGAGTAGGAGAAGCGCGGCGTCACGGCGTACCGGAGCCGGCCGACGCCGTGCCAGCGAGCGGCCAGCGCGACGGCTTCGGCGTACGCGCGCTCGGGGTCCGTCAGCAGAGCCTCCGGGAGCCCGCGGTCGCTCACCACCAGACCGGCTGTGACCCGCAGCCCCACCCGTGCGACCTCCTCGAAGAGCGCGTCGACGGCCGGCGAGAAGTGGGATCCGAACACCAGCGCCGTCGTCGTCCCGGCTGCGACCAGACCGCCCACGAACTCGGCGGCCACGGCTCCGGCGTAGTCGTTGTCCGCGAGCCGGCACTCCTCCGGCAGCGCGCACCGCTCGAGCCACTCCAGCAGGGGCATCCCGAGCGCCCCGATGATCCGCACCTGGGGGTAGTGGACGTGGGTGTCGACGAGGCCGGGGAGGAGTACGCCGCCCCGCAGGTCCACGCCGTCCTCGTCGGGGTGAGCGGCCCGCAGCGTCGTGAAGTCACCGCGCTCGCGGATGACGCCGTCGCTGACGAGCAGGCCGGCGTCCTCGTCGCTGCGCAGCGTCCCGCCGGCGAACGGGTCGTCCGGGGTGTCGAGGACCTGGGCTCGGTAGAGGGTCACGACCGGACCCCGGCCGCCTCGTCCGCGAACACCCGGAGCAGGTCGGCCGCCACCGCGAGCGCGATGGTGGCGGGCTCCTTGCCCGACGGGCCGGACTGGCCGATGGGGCTGCGGATCCGGCCGATGGTCGCCTCGTCGTGACCCTCCACGGTGAGGCCGGTCCGGAAGCGGGCCCACTTCGCGGCCGACCCGATCAGGCCGATGCTCCCGAGGTGGGTCGAGCGCAGAGCCTCGTCGCACAGGGCGAAGTCCTCGGCATGGTCGTGGGTCATCACCAGCACGTGGGTGCCCTCGGGCAGTGACCCGAGCGCAAGCTCGGGCACGGGCGAGTGGCGCACGCGGACAGCTGCCTCACCGTCATCGAGGCAGGCCAGCCGGGCCTCGGTGAGCTGGTTCGCGCGCGAGTCCACGAGGTGCAGCTCGAGGTCGTGCCGGACCAGGAGCCGGGCAAGCTCGAGGCCGACGTGGCCGACGCCGAACACCGCCACGGCGGGTACGACGGGCAGCGACTCGAGCAGCACGGTCACCTCGCCGCCGCAGCACTGACGGCCGTGCTCGGTGCGGGCCCTGTCGGTCAGCCCCACCGTCAGCTGCTCAGGCTCTCCCGGCGGCGCCGCGATCATCGCGCGGGCGCGCGCCACCGCGGTCTCCTCGAGGTTGCCCCCGCCGATGCTGCCCCAGGTCGCGTCAGCCGCGACGACCATCTTGGCGCCGGCGTCGCGCGGTGCGTGACCACGCACGTCGGTCACGGTGACCAGCACCCCCGCCCGACGTTCCCGGCGGAGCCGCTCGACGGCAGACAGCCAGTGCACGTCAGGCCTCCGCCGGTACGTGGGCGGCCTGCTCCGAGCGCGGGTGCAGCGCGGGGGCGTCGGGGTCGGGGGCATCCGGCCGAAGGCCCGGGAGCCCGTCGACGACGTGGTGCTGCCCGCCGGTGCGCGCGCGCTCCAGCGCCCAGAACACGGCCTCCGGCGTGGCCGGCGAGGCCAGGTCCACGCTCGTGCCGGGCGGACCGAACGCGGCCACCGCCTGGCGGAGCGCCTCGCGCACCGAGAACGCGAGCATCAACGGCGGCTCGCCGACGGCCTTCGAGCCGTAGACGACGCCGTCCTCGTGGGCGCGCTCGAGCAACGACACGTTGAGCTCCGGCGGCAGCTCGCTGAAGCTCGGCAGCTTGTAGGTGCTGGCCGCCTGCGTCGTGAGCCGGCCACGGCCCGGCCCGTCGGACTCGTCCCAGCGGAGGTCCTCCAGCGTCAGCCAGCCGACCCCCTGCACGAACCCGCCCTCGACCTGGCCGACGTCGACCAGCGGTGACAGGCTGTCGCCGACGTCGTGGACGATGTCGACGCGTCGGGTCCGGTAGGCACCGGTGAACCCGTCGACCTCGACCTCGGCCGCCGCGACGCCGTACGCGAAGTACTTGAAGGGGTGGCCCTGCATGGCCGTCGAGTCCCAGTGGATGCCCTCGGTTCGGTAGAAGCCCGCCGCCCACAGCTGGATGCGGCTGAAGTAGGCCTCGCGGACCAGTTCCTCCCAGGAGAGCTCTCGGTCGTCGGCGAACTCCGTCAGCCGCGCCACGATCTGCTCGCACGCGTTCTTGACCGCGCCGCCGTTGAGGTCCGCCCCGGCACTCGCCGCCGTGGCCGAGGTGTTGGGGACCTTGTCGGTGCGGGTCGGCGCGAGCCGCACCCGCTCGAGAGGTACGCCGAGGGTGGTCGCGGCAACCTGGAGCATCTTGGTGTGGAGGCCCTGGCCCATCTCAGTGCCACCGTGGTTGATCAGCACCGAGCCGTCCTTGTAGACGTGCACGAGGGCCCCGGCCTGGTTGAACGCCGTGAAGTTGAACGAGATCCCGAACTTCACCGGTGTCACGGCCAGGCCGCGCTTCGTGTGCTCGTGGGTCGAGTTGTACGCCGCGACCTCGGCCTGCCGGTCAGCCACCCGGCCGTCGGCCAGCACCTGGTCCCACGCGGCGACGACCCGCTCGGGGTGCCGTACGGGTTGGCCGTAGGGCGTGGCCTGGCCGTCGACGTAGAAGTTGCGGCGGCGCAGGTCGACCGGGTCGATCCCGAGCAGCGGCGCGCACCGGCCGAGGACGTCCTCGATCACGAGCATCCCCTGCGGCCCGCCGAAGCCACGGAACGCGGTCTGCGAGGTCTTGTGGGTGCGGGCGACGCGGCCGTGGAGCCGGACGTGCGGGATCCAGTAGGCGTTGTCGACGTGGCACAGCGCGCGCGCCAGCACGGGCTCGCTGAGGTCGAGGCTCCACCCGCCGTCGGAGGTCAGCGTGGCCTCGAGCGCCTGCAGCCGGCCGTCGACGTCGAAGCCGACCCGCCACTGGGCATGGAAGCCGTGCCGCTTGCCGGTCATCGTCATGTCGTGGGTGCGGCTGAGACGGAGCCGGACCGGGCGGCCGGTGAGCGTCGCGCCGAGCGCCGCGATCGCCGCGAAGCCGTGCGGCTGCATTTCCTTGCCGCCGAACCCGCCACCCATGCGCAGGCACTGGACGGTGACGTCGTGGTTGCGGAGGCCGAGGACGTGGGCGACGATCTCCTGCGTCTCGGACGGGTGCTGGGTGCTGCTGTGCACGAACACCTGTCCGCCCTCGTCGACCAGCGCGAGCGACGCGTGGGTCTCGAGGTAGAAGTGTTCCTGCCCGGCCATCTCGGTGACGCCGCTGAAGACGTGGGCAGCCCCGACCAGCCCCTCATCGAGGTCGCCGCGGACCACGACCGGCTGGCCACCCTGGAAGCTCCCAGCGATGATCGCCTCGGTCAGGGCGATGATCGCGGGCAGCGGCTCGTAGTCGACCTCGACGGCGGCGGCGCCGAGCCGCGCGGCCTCGAGGGTCTCCCCCAGCACCCAGCAGACTGCGTGGCCGACGAACATCACCTCGTCGGGGAACAGCGGCTCGTCGTGCTTCACGCCGGCGTCGTTGACGCCCGGCACGTCGGCCGCGGTCAACACCCGAACCACGCCCGGCACGTCGAGCGCGGCGGCGGGCTCGAGCCGGGTCACCCGGGCGTGCGCGTGTGGCGAGCAGACCGGATGGGCATGCAGGACGTCACGGGTGCGGTGCACGAGGTCGTCGGTGTAGAGCGCGTGGCCGGTGACGTGCAGGGCCGCGCTCTCATGAGGCAGGGCCAGCCCGACCACGGCGTTGTCCGGACGCTGCGAGAGGTGGCTCATCCGACCGGCTCCCGCTCAGCCGTGTCCGCCCAGAGCTTGCGCAGCGCGTTGCCGAGCATCGCGGAGCGGTACGCCGCGCTGGCGCGGTGGTCGTCCATCGGAGTGCCCTCCGCGCGCATCACCTCGGCGGCCGCCTCGACCGCCTCGCGGGTCCACGGGCGGCCCTCGAGCGCGGCCTCCGTGGCGAGCGCGCGGACCGGCGTCGCGGCGACCCCGCCGAGCCCGATCCTGGCCCGGGTGACGGTGCCGTCGACGACGTCGAGGGCGAAGCCGACGGCCACGCTGGAGATGTCGTCGTACCGACGTTTGGCGATCTTGTGGAACGCGGTCAGGCCGGCGAGGGGCTGCGGGACCCGGATCGACCGGATCAGCTCTCCCGGCCGCAGGACCGTCTGGCGGTACCCCGTGAAGTAGTCGGCCAGCGGGACCTCGCGATCCCCGTCGAGCGACGCCAGCACCACCGTCGCCTCGAGCGCGAGCAGCGCCGGCGGGATGTCGCCGATGGGCGAGGCCGTCCCGATGTTTCCGCCGATGGTCGCGCCGTTGCGGATCAGCCGGGACGCGAACTGCGGCCAGACCTCGTCGAGCAGCGGGACGGCACCGCCGAGCGCCGCCTCGACCTCGCTCAACGTCAGCGCGGCACCGATCTCGATGACACCGTTGGTTGAGGTGTGAAGGCGCCCTGGCGCCTGAGCCTCGAAAGCCGGCGAGTCGAGCGAGACCTCCCGCAGCTCGGGCAGCCGGTCGACCGCCACGACGTACGCCGCACGTCGGCCGCGGAGGTTGACCTCGACGCCCCAGTCGGTCGCGCCGGCGACGACGGTGGCGTCGGGGCGGTCACGCAGGAGGGTGAGGGCCTCGGCCAGGTCGGCGGGGCGCGCGAACCCGTCCATCCGGGTGCTGGCCGGGGCTGGGGCGGGCTGGCCGAGGCGCTGGGCCAGCGAGTCGTCGTCGGGCGGAGCGCCGAGGGCCCAGGCGGCGTCGCGGATCGGTCGGTAGCCGGTGCACCGGCACAGGTTGCCGCCCATCGCGTGCAGGTCGAAGCCGTTGGGACCGTGCTCGGCATCGGGCGCATCGTGGGGCACCCGCTCCGGGCGGTAGTACTCGGCCGCCATCGAGCAGACGAACCCCGGCGTGCAGTAGCCGCACTGCGAGCCACCGCGGACCGCCATCTCGTGCTGGACCGGGTGGAGGTGCCCGGGATCGCCGAGGCCCTCCGAGGTGACGACCTCCTGGCCGTCGAGAGCAGCCGCGGGGACCAGGCACGCGTTGACGGGCGTCCACCTGCTGCCGTCGCCGTCGGGCCGGGCGACCATGATCGCGCAGGCGCCGCACTCCCCCTCGGCACAGCCTTCCTTGGCGCCGGTGAGGCCGAGGTCGCGCAGGAAGTCGAGGGCGTTGGCGTGGGCGGGGACGCCGCCGAGGGGCCGGGGTCGGCCGTTGACGATGATCTGCGGTTCCGTCATCCCGCTCTCCCCTCGCGCGTCGACAGGCTCAGTCGAGCCGGGCGCATGGTTTCGAGCTGACCTGGCCGCTGGTTGTCCATGCCGAACAGCGACCGGCGACCTCCACTGTACGTGACCGCGGTCACAGGTCGGCTAGTCCGCAAGGTGGCGGTTCATCTCGGACTGCAGGGCATCCAGCTGGGCCGCCACCGCCTGCCGGTGGGCAGCTTTCGCCTGTCGGCCGGCCACCGGCATGTCGAGCCGGAGCACGATGTTGTTGGCACGCCGGACCCAGTCCTCGCTCAGGGCCTTGTCCTCGGGGGTGGTCGCCTTCACACCGAAGCCGTCTGCCATCTCCGCCGTCAGCGTCACCCTGGCCCGCAGCCGACGGGTGGGCGACTGGCTGGCCAGGTCGCGGGCGGCCTCCATCACCCGCTGTCGGTTCCTCGACTCCAGGAGCAGGGGCCAGAGCTTGGGCAGCTGCTTCGCCACGAGGGGTCCCGCCTTGCGGAGCAGCTGCACGGCCTGGACCCAGGCCATCAGAGGACTCCCAGCCGCGGGTGGCGGTTGACGTCCTTGTAGAGCAAGTAGCGGAACCGCCCGGGCCCTCCGGCGTAGCAGGCCTGGGGGCAGAACGCGCGCAGCCACATGAAGTCGCCCTCCTGCACCTCGACCCAGTCCTTGTTGAGCAGGTAGACCGCCTTGCCCTCGAGGACGTAGAGGCCGTGCTCCATGACGTGCGTCTCCGGGAACGGGATGGCGCCCCCGGGCTCGAAGCTGACGATGTTGACGTGCATGTCGTGCCGTACGTCGAGCGGGTCGACGAACCGCTGCGTCCCCCAGGCGCCGTCGGTGCCGGGCATCGGCTCGACCGCGACGTCGGACTCGTGGGTCACGAAGGACTCCGGAGGCTCGATGCCGTCGACCTGCTCGTAGGCCTTCCGGATCCAGTGGAACGTCGCTCGGGCGTCGGTGTCGTTGTGCAGGGACCAGGTCGCGTGGGCCGCGAGGAACGCGTAGCCGCCGGGCCCGACGCGGTGGACGACGCCGGCGACCGTCAGGACGACCGTCCCGCCCACGACGAACAGCACGCTCTCGTCGGACGCGTCGGCCGGCCGGGGTTGGTCGCTGCCGCCGCCGGGGGCGACCTCCATGACGTACCAGGAGAACGTCTCGGCGAATCCGGACAACGGCCGCGCGATCACCCAGAGCCGAGTGTCGTCCCAGAACGGCAGCCGGCTGGTGACGATGTCGCGCATCGTGCCGCGCGGCAGGACGGCGTACGCCTCGGTGAAGACCGCCCGGTCGGTGGTCAGGTCGGTCTGCGCAGGCAGGCCGCCCGTCGGCACCCAGTAGCTCATCAAGCCCTCCTCAGCAGCCGCCCGCGCGGGGCGGCGTCCAGGTCGATCGGCACGCCGCGCAGCCAGGTCTGGCGGACCGTGCCGGTGAGCGTACGCCCGGCGTACGCCGAGACGGGGTTCTTGTGGTGGAGCCGCGCGACGTCGACGACGAACGACTCGTCCGGCGCGAACACGCACAGGTCGGCGTCGGCACCGACCGCGATCTCGCCCTTGCGGTCGAGCGCTACGCGGCGGGCCGGGGCCGTGGCCATCCAGCGAACGACGTCGGACAGCCCGAGGCCGCGCTCGCGGGCCGTGGTCCACACGACGGACAGCCCGAGCTGCAGGGACGCGATGCCACCCCAGGCCTCGGCGAAGTCTCCGGACTCCCGGCGCTTCAGCTCCACGGTGCAGGGCGAGTGGTCGGTGACCACGAAGTCGATGTCACCGTGCACGAGCGCCGTCCACAGCGCGTCGCGGTTGGCGGCGCCCCGGATCGGCGGGCAGCACTTCAGCTCGGTGGCGCCGTCGGGGATCGTCTCGGCGTCGAAGTGCAGGTAGTGGGGGCAGGTCTCGACCGACACGTCGGTGCCGGCCGCTCGGGCGTTGCGCAGCACGGGGACGGCGCCGGACGCGCTGAGGTGGACGATGTGCGCGCGGCCCCCGGTGCTGGTGGCGGTGCCGACGACGAGGCCGATCGCCCGCTCCTCGGCGGCGTCCGGGCGGCTCTCCAGGAACCCTGCGTACGACGGACCGTGGGCGCAGGGCCGGATCGCGTCACCGTCCTCCGCGTGCACGATCATCAGCGCGCCGAGCCGTGCGGTCTCGGCCATCGCGGTCCGGAACTCCGCGGCCGACAGCTCGGGGAACTCCTCGACCCCGGAGTCGAGCAGGAAGCACTTGAAGCCGAAGACGCCGGCGTCGTGCAGCGGCGCAAGGTCGGGCACGTTGCCGGGAACGGCCCCGCCCCAGAAACCCGTGTCGACCCACACCTGCTCGCGGGCGACGGCCCGCTTCTGCTCGAGCGCTGCCACCGACGTGGTCGGCGGGATGCTGTTGAGCGGCATGTCCACGATCGTGGTCACACCGCCGGCAGCGGCAGCCTTGGTGGCGCTGGCGAAACCTTCCCAGTCGGTCCGGCCGGGTTCGTTGACGTGCACGTGGGTGTCGACGAGGCCGGGCAGAAGCACCTCGTCGTCGGCCAGCTCGACCACCGTCGCGCCGTTCGCGGGGGCGTCGTACGGCTCGAGGGCGGTGACCACGCCCTCACTGATCCGCACGGCGACGGCCGTCTCGCGACCGTCGACGACGGCGCGGGCCGCCCGGAGGAGGACGTCAGCTGCCACGGTAGGTCGAGTAGCCGTACGGGCTGAGGAGCAGCGGCACGTGGACGTGGTCGTCGCCCTCGACGACGAAGGTGACGACGACCTCGGGGTAGAAGCCCGTGGTGCCGCGCAGGGTGAAGTAGGCGCCGGTGTCGAACCGCAGAGTGTAGTCGCCCGCCGCGAGCCGCTCCGGCCCGATCGCCGAGACGCGGCCGTCCGCGTCGGTGACGCCCTCGCCGAGTTCCGCGCCCGACGCGGACTCGAGCGACACGCGGATGCCCGCGGCCGGGAGTCCCCGGCTGGTGTCGAGGACGTGGGTGCTCAGGGTTGCCATGTCAGTCCGCCCCTTCGGTGGCCGTGACCACCTGGTCCAGTCGCAGCAGGGCGATCTCGCGCAGCTGCGTCGCGGTCTCCGCGCGCTCGGTGTCGTCGTCGTTGCCGAGGCGGCGTTCGAGCTCGGCCAGGATCTCGGCTGCATCCCGCCCAGCCGCCCGGATCAGGAAGACCCGGTCGAACCGAGCCTCGTAGGCCCGGTTGCCGTCCGCGAGCCGGGTGGCCACGTCGACGTCGGAGCGGTCCACGCCAGCCTGCTCCCGCGAGGAGTACGCCGCGTCGTGGCCGGCGCCGGCGCGCTCCCCGATCCTCGGGTGCCGGGCAAGGGCGGCCTCCAGCTCGGCGTCGCCCAGCTCGGCGGCGTTCGTGGCCACCGCGACGAGGGCGTCGCGGTCGGCGTACGGACGTCCTTCGAGGACGGTGTCCACCCAGCGCGGGACGTCGAGGCAGGCCGTCAGACGCGTGCGGGCCTCGGGCTCGGGAAGCGCGTTGAAGGCGTCGAGGGCCATCACGAACCGTCCCGGGTGACCGTCGCCTCGATCAGCCCGTACGGCCGGTCGGCGGCGATGAACACCTCGCCCGGGTTGTCGAGCCCGAACGGTGCGAGGTCGACCAGGAAGTGGTGCTTGTTGGGCGCCGTGAACGAGATCTCCTCGATCCCGTCGTGCGCCTCGAGCACCGCCCGGCCCATGGCGTACAGGGTCTCCTGCAGGGCCCGGCTGTACGTCGTGGCGAAGGTGGCCAGGAGCAGCGCGCGGACCTCGTCGTAGGTCGCGTTCCAGTCGACCCGGCCGCGGTCGGCGTAGCGCCACCGCGTCGTGAGAGAGGTCGCCAGGATCCGGTCGTCGGCCTCCGGCAGGGTGGTGTACTCGTCCTCGAGGAAGCCCTTGAACTCCGATCCGGTCGACTTGAGCACCACGAGGTCCTTCAGCCCGGAGACGACGTGGGCGCCCCCCGACGACAGGTCGACCTCGGTGGTGCGGACCTCGCCGCCGCGACGGAAGAAGGCGTGGTCGTGACCGGTGCCGTCGACCGGGATCCGGTCCCAGGGGTAGAGATCGACCAGCACCGTGGCGCCGGTGGCCGCCGGGGCGGCCTCCAGCAGGCGTCGAGCGAGCGAGAGCGCGTAGTCCTCCGGAGACGTGATGCCGTGCTTCTTGGCGAACGCGAAGGCGGTGTTCTTCTGGGTGTCGGTGGGGAGCACCTGTGACTGGTCGCCGTCCACGTGCGCCGCAGCGAAGTCACCGCGGAGCGCGGTCGAGACGTTGAGGTCGACGATCTCGTGGCGCGGCGTGTCTCGCACGATCCGGACGACCCGGCTCTCGGCCTTGCCGTACTGGTTGGGTCCCAGGACGATCGCCATCCTCAGGCCCCCTCTCCCCTGGGGCGGTGGGCGAGGCCGGCGAGCCGGCCGGCATCGAGACCCGTGGACGTGGCGACCTCGTCGGCGGAGATCGCTCCGCAGTCGAGGCCGCGCAGCAGGAAGTCGGCGAGGGCCCGGGCTGTCGCCGGCTCGTCGAGGATGCCCGAGCTCTGCTGCTCGGCGTAGTTGCGGAGCCGGTCGCCGGCGGCGGCGAATCCCCTGCGGAAGAAGGCGAAAGTCGCCCCGAAGCGGGTCGGCAGCTGGGCCGGGTGCAGGTCCCAGCCCTGGTAGTAGCCACGCTCGAGCGACCGGTGCACCAGCCTCAGGTGGTCGGCCCACACGGTGCGTACGTCGTCGGGCTCACCGACCGGCAGCTTGTTGCTCGACCCGTCGGAGAGGCGTACGCCGGTGCCCGCGGCCGCGGCCTGCATGACGGCCTTGGCGTGGTCGGCCACCGGGTGGTCGAGGCCCTGCTGGGCCGCCGCGATCCCGCAGAAGGCGCTGTAGTCGTAGGTGCCGTAGTGCAGGCCGGTGCAGCGACCGGCGCTCGCGTGGATCATCCGCGCGACCAGGGCCGTGCCGTCCGGTCCGAGGATGGACTGGGGTGTCTCGATCTGCAGCTCGAACCGGAGGGACTGGGCGACCAGGCCGAGCCCGGTCTCGAGGCGCTGCGCGGTGTGGACCAGCGCCTCCACCTGGTCGACCGACGTCACCTTGGGCAGGGTGACGACGAAGCCCTCCGGCAGCGGGCCGCCGTCGGCGAGGGTCTCCAGGAAGAGCGCGAGGGTGCGCAGCCCACGGACCCGGGTCGGCTTCTCGAAGCTCTTGAACCGGATGCCGCTGAACGACGGCGCGGTGCCGTCCTCGATGGCAGTCCGGAGCTCCCGCGCGGCGGCCCGGGCGGCGATGTCCTCCTCGCCGTCGGAGTGCGGCCCGTAGCCGTCCTCGAAGTCGATCCGGAGGTCCTCGACCGGCTCCCGGGCGAGCTTCTCGCGGACCCGGTCGAGGAGCGGCTCGTCGCCCTCGAGGAGCTCGAGCAGGATCGCCACGTGGTCGTCGACGCTCCACAGCGCCCACTCGCCGTACTCCTTGACGAGGCCGGCGTGGAACCGGTCGGCGGGGACGTAGACGGTGTGCACCGGCTGCCGTCCGGCGCGTTCCCCGGGGTAGCGACGGGCGAGCGCGGCGTCGGCCGGCTTGAGCCGGGCGTCGAGCTCCTCGGTGAGGCGCCCGAGATCAAGCCCGGAGCCCGGGCCCTGCCTGTCGCTCATGCACGCACCTTAGTGCGGACTCAGCCGCCGACGACGACCTCGATCTCGAATCCTTCGGAGTTCTCGAGGTAGAGCGCAGTGTGCTGCTCACCCCCGGCGTGCGGGTAGCGGTCGGCGAACAGCTCGTGCCAGCCGTGCGACGAGGACTCGGCGCGGATCCGGTCCAGGAGCTCACGCGTCTCGCATGTCAGGGCGAGGTGGTTGATGCCGGGCCGGTGCCGGTCGTACGGCTCGTCGATCTGGTCGGCGGACCGCTCCATGAACAGGTAGGTCCCGTCGGGGTGCACCCACGACCGGTCGCCGTCGGCCTCCCAGCCGACCTCACCCAGCAGCCAGCCCCACTCGGCGGACGCGACGCCGGGATCGCCGACCCAGAGGTCGACGTGATGGATCGCTCGGTCGTCGGTCATTCCGGCACTCTACGCAGCGCCGCCTTCCGGCGGACGCGCTCTGAGTCGTTCCGCGGCGTCGAGGAGTACGCCGGCCACCGTCACCAGGAACGTGTCCGACGGGCGCGGTGCGGCCGCGATCTCCTCGCGGAGCGCCGTGAGCTCGGCGTCGGCTGCCTCTCGCACCTGCGGGTCCTCAGACTCGGCCCGGGACGCCAGCGACGCGAGCTCGCGCAGAGCAGCCCGCACGGCGGGCACCGGCGACGACGCGAGCTCGCCGGGAGCGCGGCCGGTGCGCGCCGCGAGCCACGAGAGTCCCGGGGCTTGAGCCGAGCTCATGACCGGCCCCAGGCCAAGACGAAGGCCGCGCTGGCCGGGGAGGTCGGCTCCTGGAGGACTTCGACCTGCTGGGCAGCTTCCGGGTCGAAAGGCTCTCCACCTTCGTGCTCGAACGTGATGCCGGCAGTGAACGGATCAGCGGACGCACGGCCGGCGATGCGCAGTCCTTCCGCCGTGCGTCTCACGAGGACGGCCTCGCCGAGGGCGGTTCCCCGCAGGTCGCGCTTGTCTCCCACCAGCACGATCCAGGCGTCCGGCCCATCCGTCCCGATCGCGTACACGGGCGCCGGGCCCACGGACCCCGACACGTCGATGCTCGCGTTCGGGGACCGCCCCCCTGGACTCGCCGCGCGAGCCTCGATCGGACCGAGCGGGGTTTCTGCAGCCGCGTAGAACGTCTTCGCGTCCCGCTCGAGGGCGAGGTAGGCATCGTCGTCGGGTTCACCGAGTGCCGCGATGGCGAGCGCCGCCTCGGCGGCCAGGTGTGCGCGGGTGAACGCCACGACATCGCTCAGCCGTTCGTCAGTAGCCATAGGTCCCGTCCTATCGAGAGACTGCTCCCGGCTCCGGCCGGGTCAGTGAAGAGCCAGGTGTAGACAACCCCGGTGATTCGCATCAGGTCAGGATGCACCTGACCCGCGTTGATCTTCTGCAGGATCTCGGCGTCCAGGTCGGCGCCGGCACGGTCGGCCGGGAACCAGCTCTGTGCCTTGACCTCGGCCAGCGCGGCGGGGTCACGCAGTGCTCCGAAGCTCACCGTGACAGTCATGGTGAAGGACACCTGGGTCTCGTCACGACCGAACTGCTCGGCGAACACCCGGATCGCCCTGCCGACGGATCTCTCCGCCGTGCGCATCACGGTCTGGTTGTAGTGGGAGCTGGCCGTCACGAGGTTCGCACCTGCGGAGTACCCGGACCCCCCAAACTCGTTGGCGATGATGTGCGAGCGGTCGAATCCGTTGCCGGACGTGAAGGCCGGCGAGTCCTCGGTCACGCCACGGCCGGACATGAAGGACAGGTTGATCCCTGTGACGGACATGGTCAGCCCGTTGTCGGAGCCCACCGTGGCCGTGAACTGCTGGCCTGTCACCGTGCTGTAGTTGACCGTCCTGACCCCGTTCGCCTCGGTCTCTTGGATGGACAGCGGCCGGTAGCGTGTGTGGTCCGGCACCCGCTCAGCGGGGAACTCGATCCTTCCGCCTCCCGGCGAGTCCCACTGGAACGCCATCCGGTTGACCTGGGTCAGCAGTCGTTGCTTGTACATGTCGTCGACCCGCGTGTACGCACCCACGGTCTGCGCAGCCGTGGACTGCAGCGCGGCTACGGCATCGTCGCCGTACCGCGTGCGGAACTGCCGTCGGACCGAGTGGTCCTGGGCCTCGACGAAGACATAGTCCGAGAACGAGGCCGTCCGGACTCCCCGGTCGCCGGGGGCGGCCTGGAAGTAGGGCAGCAGCAGCCGGTGGGTGGACTGGGTGGCGATGTAGGCGCCGGCCCGACCACGCGTGCTGTCCAGAGTGCCGATGGGCCAGATCCGCTCGTCGTCGGGTTGGTTGCCGATCGTGAACTCGGGGATGCGCAGCGCCCAGTCGCGGTAGGGCGAGTCCATCGCCGTCTCGCCCTCTCCCGGGAGGTACGACGCCATCTCGCTCAGCCATCTCTCGGTCCGTCCCTCCTCGTCGAACAGGTCGAAGAGCTCCGACAGCATCCCGCTGACCGCCCGCTCCCGTGCCTCGATGGCGTTGTCGTTCGGTGGCTCAATCTCGTCCGCGGGGTCGCGGTTCGCCGCCAGGAACTGGACAGCCAGGGCGTCACCCTCCGCGTTGGTCTCGTCTGCGACCGTCGCCAGGTTGTCGAGCTTGGTCGACGTCGTGGCCCGCTGGTCCTCCGGGAGCTCGCCGAGCTTGCCGCGCCAGGTGGAGATCTTGGTCGCGATCGGTTCCGGCGTCGACGCGACCATGAGCGTGGAGTCCTCGCCGGAGACGTCGAACCACAGCCGGTGACCCTCACCCCCGCCCCGGAACCGAACCGTCGTACCCAGTTCCTCGTCGTCGTTCTCTCCGTCGCCTTCCTCGTCGCCCCCGATGCCCATCCGCGCGAGCAGCGCGCGCCCGCGCTCGGCCAGGAAACCGATCACCCGGTCCATGGCGGCGTACACCATCGTCTGGAGGCGGGTGATCACCTCGGCGACCTCGCCGGGCAGCCCGCCCAGGTGGAGCAGCCCGGCGAAGAAGTCGATGACCGGGGGAATCAGGGACGCGAGGGCCCGTTCGACGGCACCGGCCAGGCCCCCGATGTTGCCGGCGATGACGTCGGCCATGCCGTTGACGATCGCCTCCACGAACCGGAAGATCCGGGCGGCGTTGCGGAAGATCCACGAGCACACCTGGTAGATCAGGTCGATCGCCTGGGCGATCGCGCCGACCGGGTTGAGCATGCCGATCACCCGGACGATCACCTGCTGGATCAGCGTCTCCATCAGGTACTCGACGGCGGCCTCGAGGATCGTGTTGACGATGTTCTCGGGAGTCAGCTGCTCCTTGATCATCTCGACGATGCCCTCGGGCCCGCGCTCGATCAGCACCGAGATCAGCTGCCAGGCAGCCTCGATCACCTCGACCGCCGTGGGTCCGACGTGCCGTACGAGGATCTCCCGGACCCGCGGCCAGGTGATGCCCATGAGCTGCAGCGCGAAGCTGAACAGTGAGCCCGGTGAGAAGTCACGCGGCATCGGGATGGGCGTCTCGAGGCCCGAGAACAGCCAGTCCCAGAAGCCGCGCAGGACGTGGGTGCCGAAGTTGTCGAAGAACTGCTGGAAGCCCTGCTTCACGCCGGCGACGAGGTTGTTGATGAAGTTCTCGGGGTCGTCGGCGATGTCCGAGATGACCTGCTCGATCCGGGCGATCAGTGCCCAGAAGGCACCCGGCGGGATGCCGACCAGCCGGAGGAGCCCGTTGATGATCGCCCGCACCGGGTCGTCGATGAACTCCTCGATGGCCGCGACCACGCGGCCGATCAGCCCACCCGCCTCCTCACGCCGGGCCTGCGCCTCCGCGTGCACCTCGTTGACCGCCGTGATCGCGCGTGCCGAGACGTCGCGGACGAAGCTCGTCTGGGAGTCGGTCACGCGCTGGCTGAGGCCGTCCAGCATCCCGGAGAAGCGCGCCCGCTCCTGGGCGGCCCACTCCGGGAACTCGGCCTCCATGGCCTGGAACGCCGCGTCGATGTCGGTCCGCGCGTGCTGGACGAGGGCCTGGGCCGCAGCGACCACCCCGTTGACGTCGCTCGAGATGTCCAGCAGCAGCGCGGCGACGCCGTCGCCGAAATCGCGCTCGGCCCGGTTGTACTCGTCCGTCACCCAGCCGGGCAGGCCGCCGATGTAGTCGCCGATCGCGAGGATCGTGCCGCCGACCCCGGAGTGCCGCTCGTCGATCCACCGCTTGACCCGGTCGAGGGTGTCGTGGAAGTCCTGCGACAGCCGGGTGAGGCCCGCCTCCCAGCGGGCGATCGCGGTCCGACCGAGCGGCTGGAGCAGCTGGTCGACCTGGCGCTGCGCGTCGTCGAAGATCCGTTGCGCACGCTGCGAGACCGACTCGCGCGTGTTCTCCTCCGAGGTCACCATCCCGGTCTGGCCGGTCCCGACGGTGCCGACGGTTCCCGAACGCGCGCTCCGCATCGCGGCGACGGCCTGTTGCTGCAGCTGAGCCATGTCGGCCTGCGCGGAGTCGATGGCCTGCAGCTGCTCCGCCTGGATCTGCTGCGGCGTGCGCTCTGCCACCTCGCCGAGACCGGTCCGGGCGTCGCGGGCCTCGGCGAACGAGCCGTCCGGGATCTCCCGCGTGACCCGGGTGTCGATGCCGGAGTCGGCGATCCGCTGGTCGGTCGCGGCGACGTCCGCGTCGAGCGTGGTGTTCTCGGGCGGGATGGGGTCCGGGGCCGCGGAGGCCGCCTCCACCCCCATGCCGGGCGAGGTCGGCGACGGCTGGACGACGGGTGTGGGCGTCAGCGCCGGCGTCCCGGACGGCGGCGTGCTCATCGCGTCGTACGAGCTGCCGACCTCCTCGACCTGACCCTCGACGGTGCCGGTGATGGTCGCCCCGGCGGCCTGCGCCTCGTGCGTGGGATCGGTCTCCAGAAGGGCGTCCTCGTCCTCCGGCCGGTTCTCGCGGATCGCCGTGCGGATCCGCTCGGCGAGCTCGACGATCTCGGGGCTGGGGGCGGGTCGTTCGCCGAGCTCGGCGGCGAGGTCCTCCCTCGCCCGCGCGGCGGTCTCGGCGGCAGGCTCCGTGACCGCGCCCCGCGAGTCGGCGACGGTGGCGTCGGCGGAGGGCAGGTCCCGGGCGGCACTCGCCGCTCCACCCGCACCCCTGGCGACACCTCCACCGCGGGCCACGGCCGTCGGTCCCAGAGCGGTCGGTGGCTCGGGCATGATCAGCTCGACGACCGGTGGCGTCTCCTCCCCATCTGCCGTGGGTGCGTCCTCCGTCGTCACCGGTCCCGACTCACCGGCTGGTACGCCGGGCTCCCCCTCGCCGCCGACCGCGTCCGTGGCCTGCGTCGCCGTCTCGCCCGGGACCCCGGCGACGGGCTCCTCGACCGCCGGCGGAGCTGAGCCCTCGCCGGCAGGGACGACCGGTGCGGCCGTGGCCGAGGCCGCGGGCGCCGGAGGAGCGGCCGGCTCGATCGGTGCGGGATCGCCGGTGACGGCACCGACCAGACCGGCCACGGCGGCCCGCACCGCCGCGTCCAGGACCCGCAGGGTCTCCGCGCTGTCGACGCCGTAGATCCCCGGCGCGAAGAAGAGGTCCCGGTCCGTCACGAACGCCGGCGCATCGGCCACCGGAGCGTCGGGATGCACGACCAGCCCGGAGGTGTCGACTCCCAGCAACCCCCGGTAGACCTCGGCGAGACGCGGGCTCAGGGGCTCCCCCGCAACCACCGCACCCGACGGCAGGTGCACGGTGGCTCGCTGGCCGGTCTCCCGCGAGTCCAGGCCCTCCACCGGCGACCACACGCCCGCCGGGAGCGGCGTCATGTCGACGGCCAGCGTGGTGCCGCGCAGGGTGACCACCGGCGCGCCGAGCGGCGCCTCCGGGCTCCAGCCGTCGACCCGCCAGGCCACCTCCCCCACGTCGAGCCCCAGGAGCCCGACCCGGGCCCGCATCTCCACCGTGCCGTCGAGGGTGCCGTCGGAACGGAAGCCCGCCCGGCCGGTCACGTCGGAGAACGGCGCCTTGCCGGACAGCAGCACCGCCCCACCGTCGACGCCCCACTCGGCCGCGACGGCGGCCAGCCCACCGGCCACGAGCGGCGCGAGCGCCACCACGGTCTCCTCGCCGACCGGCCGGGGCACGGAGGTCAGCACACGAGCCGGCTCGGCCAGGTCGGCCGCCGAGCGGGTGGACGACGCCGGCTCCGGTCCGGCCCGGGTGGCGACCTGGGTCACCGCGGCACCGTCTTCCCCGCCTTCTCGTACTGGCGACGCACGCCCGCGAGCAGGTGGTCCTCGGTGACGACCCGCGGGCCCGCGGCGGCGAGGTACGCCGCGTCGAGGGTCGCGTCCCGGATCTGCGCGCCGGTGAGCGGGTACCGGTGGGCGAGAGCGGCCAGGTCGATGTCGGCGTCGACAGGCAGCGCGGTCGGCGTCACGGCCGCCCACAAGCGCTCCCGCTCCCCCGGCCCCGGCTCGGGGAACTCGACCATCACGTGGATCCGGCGTTGGAACGCGGCGTCGATGTTGGCGAGCAGGTTGGTGGTGAGGATGACGATGCCGGCGTACTGCTCGATCCTGGAGAGCAGGTAGGAGACCTCCTGGTTGGCGTAGCGGTCGTGCGCGTCGCCCACGTCGGTGCGCGCCCCGAACACCGCATCCGCCTCGTCGAACACCAGGATGCAGCGCTCCCGGGTGGCCCGGTCGAAGACCTTCGCAAGCGCCTTCTCGGTCTCGCCGATGTACTTCGAGACCAGGGCCGAGAGGTCGATCATGTAGGCCGGCAGCCCGGCCGCGGCCGCCATCGCCGCGGCCGTCATCGTCTTGCCGGTTCCCGGCGGACCGTGGAAGAGCGCGATCAACCCGTCGGCGTTGTCGTGATGGGCACCGAAACCCCATTCCTCGACGACCATCTCACGGTGGGTGATCCTCGCCTCGAGTTCGTCGATGCGACTCCGCGCCGCCGCCGGCAGCACCACGTCGTCGAGGCTGTGCACCGTCGTGAGCCGTCGGGCCGGGAACTCGGCCGAGGCGACCGCGGCCTCCGGCGGCAGCCCCAGCAGCCAGGCGACCAGCGCCGGGTCGGGGCGGAGCACCCCGGACAGGTCACCGGGTGGATCCAGGGACAGCAGGCCGTGCGCCCGGAGCCGTCCCTGCGCCGAGAGCATGGCCATGGCGTCGAGCCGGCCCCGGAACGAGCGTGCGGCCAGGGTCCGGGCCACCTCGCCGGTCAGCGCGGTCACCCCCGGCCGGTCCGTCAGCGCTCCGTAGCGGACACCGAACCGCTCGTCGACGTACGGCGCCAGCGCGGCGAGCAGGACGACCGCCTCGGCGTCGGTCAGGTCCGCCATCGCGATCACCTCCGCGAGGGGACCGACCCCGTCGAAGCGGCGTCGCGGCGGGATCCCCTCCCCGGCACCGTCGATGCTCAGCCGGCTCGCGGCCGGACCTGCCCGGCGCTCCTCGATCCGCACCTGGACGAGGGCGTCGAGGATCTCGAGCGCGGTCCGGAGCTCGGCGACCGGGGCCGGCGTCGGCGTCACGGCCGGAACCTCACCGACACGGGCGCTGACCACGGCAGCTTGACCAGGCCGACGGGGTACGGCAGCAACGGCAGCAGCACGTCGAGCGGATGGGTGGTGGCCGTGAGCTGGACGGGGTCACGGTCGGCGTCGAGGAGCCCCGTCCTCAGGACCCAGCAGTCCCGGACGAACGCGGGCGACGACGCCTCGAACCCGGGCAGGAGTGCGGCGAAGGACCGAAGCACGCCGGAGGCGGACTCGGCCACCTCGGCCTCGCGCGACAGCGGAGCGCGGTCACGCCGCTCCGGCACGGAACGGTCCGGTCGGCCCGCGAGCAGCGCGACCAGCGGGTCGTCGAGCAGGCCCGGGTCGTCCGGGCCGGCGACCGCGGCGAGCGCGGCCTCCCGTACGTCGACGGGGTCGAGCCCGGGGTGCAGACCCTCCGCCCGGCGACAGTGGTCGGCCAGCCACGGGTAGAGGAGCACCAGGCCCGCGGCCCGGGTCAGGGTCGCGAGGTCGACAGCGTCGGCACGGTCCGCGGCCAGCTCGGCCAGCACGCCGAGCCTCTCGACGACCCGGACCTCGCCGGGTTCCGGCGGCCCCGCGGCCCTGACGGGCCGTGGCTCGGGTTGAGGGCCGATCGGCTGCTCCGCACCGGGCGGGTGCGTCGTCCCGGGCGGCGACGGCTCCGACGGGTCACCGACGCGGGGTTCCCGCTCCGGTGCGTCGATCGCCCCGGCACCCGCGGGTGGCGGGTCCAGCAGCCGGTCCAGGGCACGGACCAGACGGGGCCACTCGACCGGCCCTGCGGAGGCCGCGACCGCCCGCGCCATCGTCGGGTCCCCCAGGGCAAGGAGGGCCTGCGGCAGCGCTACACCGTCCGCACCGGCCGCGAGCCAGGTCCGGGCGGTGGCCCAGACACCCGCCGTCGAGCGGAGCGGAGCCGTGGCGGCGACCTGGTCCGGGTCGCGACGAGAGGGCCGGGCGTGCCCTCTCCGGACCGCGAGCACCTGCACGCGGATGGCGTCGGCCCAGAGGATCGCCAGAGTCTCGTCGTCGTACTGGTCCACGTCGAGCTCGAGGGTGACCACGATCCGGTCGACCGCCAGGTCGTCGAGGTCGCTCAGGGCGCGCTCGAGTGCTGCGGGCAGCCCCGTCGCCGCCACCCGCGTCAGCCGGGCGGCACCCGGACCGCGCAGGCGCAGCGTGTCGACGGCGACGTCGGTCATCCGTACAACCCGCGCAGCTCCCGGAGCTGGGCGTCGAGCTGGCTTCCCACCGTCGGCTCCACTCCGGAGGCCTTGACCATCGTGCGCATGGTGTCGAGGAGCTTGAGCGTGCTCTTGCCGATGATCTCCGGGTCGTCGGTTGCGAGAGCCACCTCCAGCTCGGCCTGCGAGCGTTCTGCTGCCGTGGTGTAGCGGGCGAAGTTCGTGTTCTCGACCTCACCCAGCGACTTCATGGCGGCCACCGTGGTCTCGGTGAACTCCACGAGACCCCGGCCGAACTCGCGATCCAGGCCCTTGACGAGCCCGCCACCCTTGGGCAGGTCGCTGAGGACTCCCACCTGGCCCTCGAGCTTTGCGACCCGGTCCCCGAACTCCACGAACCCCTGGAGGTCTCGCTCCACGATGCCCAGCCGGGCCCCGAAGCCACCCTGGTCGAACTGGCCGCCCTTGTAGCCGTTGAAGTCGGTGCGCAGCAGGCCGAGGTCCGTCCGCAGGCCGTCCAGCTGACCGTCCATGGTCTCGAACCGCTCGCCCGCCTCGCTCGCCAGGTCCCGGAGCTCGTCGGCCGCGGCCACGGCGTCGGTTGCCGCGGCGAGGGCCGCCGGCAGCGCCGTACCGACGTTCCTGGTGTTGTGCAGGGCGCCGACCCGCCCCGTCGCGATGACGAGGCCGCCGACCTCGGTGAGCACCACCGTGTCGGAGGGGCTGAAGCCACCGGCCGGGAGGTAGCCGGGGATCAGCTCTGCCTCGCCGATGCCCACGACCTGGATGTCGGCGATGCCGCGACCGGCCGTGATGAAGGTGCCCAGGACGTCCTCGACGTCGACCGCCGGCTGGCCGACGTAGTCGGAGATCCCGATCACCCCGTCGTCGAAGACATCCCAGGGCTCGGACTCGTAGACCTTCCACGGCTCCCGCCAGAGCTCGTCGATCGGCGGGTTCCAGATGGGCCCCAGCGGGTCGAACTCGATCCAGGGGTCGTACCAGAACGGGGGGAGCTCCGGCGGCGGGTAGTAGATCTTGATGCACACGCCGTGCACCCGGATCGACCCGGGCGGGCAGGCCGTCACGGGCGGTGTGCCACCGGCCGGTGGCACCGGATCGGGCGGCGCGTAGCCGGCGAGGAGCGCCTCGACCGTGTCGCGGTAGTAGCCGCACGGATCGGTGCAGGTCCCGCCGAGGAAGGCCTCGCTGAACCCGCGTGGCGGCTCCCAGGCGTGCCGGTAGGCGCAGTCGAAGACCCACACCCCGCTGACCAGGTTCACCCAGCCGAGCACGACGCCCGCTCGGGTGGTCGACCGGTCGCACGACAGTCGCATCAGTGCCTCGCAGCGGAGCAGGTCCAGCGTGGCGAACAGCACCATGTTGAGCCAGCCGCACTTGTAGCCCTTGATTCCCGGGGAGTCACCCGCCGCGATCCCGGTGGCCTGGAGCCTCGCGATCAGGGCGGTGTCGACGAGCGGCGACGTGCCGTTGGTCAACCGGGTGGCGATCCTGGTGCGGAGCGTCTCGAAGGAGTTGATCGGGGTCGAGTCCAGGGCCAGCCGGATCGGCTCGGCCTTCAGCAGGGTCTCGCCTGAGAAGTCCATCCGGGTGCCGGTCACCTGCCCGGCGACCGTGCGCAGCGCGACCCCCTTCGTGTGCAGCTCCGCGTGCCCGGCGCAGTCGGTCTCGCCGCAGTCCGGGGCCGGTGCGACGGTGTCGGTGGCCTCGAGCACGACGCTGAACCCGCCCGGGGTCGACCCGGTGCTGATGAAGTCGTACGACGGAGTCATGGCGGGCGGCGGCAGCGCGATCGTCTGCGCCGTGGCCAACACCAGGGGCTCGCCGTACTGGTCCGCCGCGAGGCCGGGCTGCATGGTCAGCGTGCTCCCGGAGACCACCCCGCCGAGACCGCAGTTGACGCCGAACCCGATCATCCTGCCGACCAGCCGGTCCCGCTCGTGCAGGAAGCCGCGCAGCATGTTGAGGTCGGCGGCCGTCAGGGACTGACCGCTCTCGAAGGAGGGGTACTGGTTGTCAGGCATGGCGGTCCTTTCCGGTCGGGTCCCCGGTGTCAGTCGGTGGGGAGGAGGCCCACGTCGAGCCGGTCGATGGTGCGGCCCTCGTCGATGCACTCGTAGACGTGGATGCCGCTGTCGTGGGACACCACGGAGACGACGGAGCACAGCAGCGCGTTGAGGTCCGCCTGCGTGGTCGCCACCTCCGCGGCGTAGGCCGCGACCTGGTCCTTGGTCGGCTTCTCGGGCAACGTGGGCGGGGCCGCGAACACGCCCAGGGTCGTGAACATGCCGGGCGTCACGAAGCAGACGCGCATGCTCACGTGCGCCGGCGCGTAGCGGCGGACGAAGTCGATGGCCTCCTCGCGCCGTCCCCACTGGGTGAACTGCGGCGTGCTGGGGACGAAGAGGGTGGCCGTGTACGGCTCTCCGGTCACCGCGACCCCGGGGGCCTTGTAGTGCTCCAGCAGGTGCGGCAGGTCCGCGTCGTCCACGCCGAAGTAGAGGGCGAACCAGCTGAGGAACCCGCGTGGCGTCCCGCGCCGGCGCCACAGCCGCGCCGCCCGAGCCAGGAACTCCCGCCGCCGCGCCAGCCCCTGCTCGTCCGACACCCAGCTGGCCGGGAACGTGAAGCTCAGCCAGGCCGCCACCTCGTCGTACGTCGCGAGGTACGACGACAGCAGCGCGTCCGCCCCGGCGTCCAGGGGTACGTCGGAGGGCCACCGCAGGACGGCATCGGGTCCGAGCGTCATCAGCAGGTCCTCGAGCCGCTCGACGACGGCGTGGCTCAGCTCGTCGGCGAGCCCGAGGAATGCGTCCACCTGGGCGAACGACGCGGCGTCGTCGTGGTAGACGGCGGGGAGCTGCGCCGCGAGCCGGGTGTGGTCGGGGCTACGCATCGCCGCACCCCGAGGTGAGGGAGAAGCGGACCCGGAGACACCGGGCGTCGGCCAGGGTGGGCACCGCGTTGAGCGGGATCGCCAGGCTGCCGGCCGCCTGCGGCACGAAGACCGGGTCGCCCTCGACCTTCATGGCCAGCTTCTCGACTCCCCAGACCTCCGGGTCGGCCACGATCGTGTCCACGATCTCGGTGAACCGGACGGGGTCGCCGGGGATCCACCCCCCGAGCGGCTGGTCGATCCTCGGCCACGGCCCGTCGACGGTGGCCGCGGCGGCGGCGGCCCGCGACTCGGGGCGGCCACCGGCGAAGAACGCCGAGATCCTGGCCCGGGCGTCGTCCACGACGGCGTCCCGGTCGACACCGACCGCGGTCACCAGCGTGGCCTGGACGAGGATCGGCGCCACGGCGAGCTGGGACGCGCCCACCTCGTCGCAGATGACCCGGCGCGGTGTGAGCTCGTCGACGTCGTCGCGCCAGTCCGGGAAGGGCTGGGTCACCTCCGGCCCGACGGCCACGGCCAGCACGTCGCGGAGGAAGGCCTCGCTGCTGCTGGTCCCGGACATCCGCTCCAGCACCAGCGTGACGGCAGCGGCGTACTCGTCGACCTCGATGTCGGGCGCCAGACCCGTCGGGAGCCCGTTCCAGGCGATCCCCTCGAGCCGGCCGGGGACGGCCCAGGCTCGCCCCACCTGGGGGTGGGCGCGCGCCCGGCGTGCGTAGTCGAGCGCCGTCACGGGTTCGCAGGTGAGCGACTGGATCGGGTGCGGCGGCCACACCCGGGACCTGCCGTCGGGCTCCTCCAGGTCCTCGGGGAGCAGCCACGGGGGCTGCTCGGCCGCGGCCATGGCGATGCCCACCTCGGTCGTCGACAGGTCGTCGCCGGCCAGCGCCGCCCGGGTGGCAGCGTCGGTGGTCGCCGTGACCGCACGCACCTCGGCGAGCCGGGCGACGAGTGCCTCCTGGGAGAGCCGCCGCCGCTCGCGACGCACCACGGCCGTCAGCTCCTCCTGCCACAGAGGGAGCACGAACGAGAGCACGCCCACGGCCCGGGCGTCCCGGACGGCCACCGGGTCGGACGACTCCCGCTCCACGGCCACCGCGTCGGAGACGACGTCGGTCTGCTCCTGGGCGACCTGACGGACCAGCCTGGCGCGCATCAGCGAGATCACGACCGGTCGCTGGGCGGCACTGAACACCGTGCTCCACGGGGTCTGGGACAGCAGCGCGGTCGCGTCCGCCCGGGAGGCGCACGCACGCACCAGCGGCTCCAGGCCGGTGGCCGACGTCGCACCCGGGGACGCCAGTGCCGTGGCGATGGCGACGAGCGAACCGGGCGGGAGCGTGGCGTGCCAGTGCCGGGCGCCGTCGGGCTCCCAGTCGCGTACCTCCAGCGGCCAGGCGTCGAACGGCCGCTCGGCGACGCGGTAGTGCAGGTCGGCGAGCCCGTACGCCGCGGACTCGGCGAGGGTGACACCGGGATCCGCCGCGTTGTGGTCGCTCCAGGTCCCGGGGACCTCGACGGCGAGGGCCGCCATCACCCGCGACCGCACCTGCTCCCAGTCCGCGTCGGGCGCGACGGGAGTGACCGGCGAGAGGAGCTCGGCTGGCCGGGCGCTCACAGCTGTTCCTCACACGTGAGGGCGTGGGACCCCGACGAGCAGTAGAGGCCACGACAGGCGTCCACCTCGACCAGCTCGACCGAGGTGCCGGCGGCGTCGCGAAGGTCGAAGAGCGTGACCACGTCGACGCTCTCCTGCCGCTCGAGGAAGGAGATCAGCGTCGACGCGTACAGCGACCTGCCCCAGCGCGTCGGGCGCGTGCCGGTCGGGTGGAGGACCGCTTCCAGGGCTGCGGTGATGGCCTCCTTGCCGGTGAGGGCAGCGATCCCCCGGCGCAGCCGGACCGTCGCCACCACGCTCACGGGCTCGTATTGCGGGCAGAGCACCACGACCTCGGCACCGGTCGGTCGGGAGGGGGCCAGGGCGTCGACGACCCGCTCCGTGAGGCTGACCGACGGGCGGGGAGACGGATCGAGCGGGCGGTCGGGCACGAGGACGATCCCCACCTTGCCGGGCTCGCGCGCGCCGTCGCGGTTGGTGTGCGGCAGGCACAGCACGGCCGCGACCTCGGGGAACGTCAGTGCCACGTGCTGCTCGTAGTCCCACGGCGTCAGCGCCCGGTCGCGGTGACGCGGCCTGGCCGACGCCCGCACCAGGTAGGACTCGTCGGCCTCCGGTGCCCGGCCGCGAACGGACGCCAGGTTGGTCACCTTCTTCACGCCGCGGATCGGCGACAGCGTCCCCTTGATCGTCCCCGGGGGCAGGGCCGTGGCGGAGCTCGGGTCGCTCGCGGGGTCGGCCGCACCCGACACGAACTCGGCCAGCACGGCGTCCAGCACGACGTCGCGCACGACACCGAGCCGGTCCGCCGCCGAGGTGACGAGACGGATCCACCGCCCGGACCCGGCGCCCACGTCGCGGCAGGCGGTGGGCCAGGCGAGCGGCGCCACGAACCGGAGCAGTCCGGACTCGCGGAGCTGCCGCGAACCGTCGGCGACCGCGAGGTCCGTCCACGCGGAGCCGTCCCACCACTGCCAGCGGGCGCTGACCGCGTCGGCGGCGCCGCACGGGGAGGCGGAGTCCACGTCGAAGTAGAGGGAGACGGTCGAGCCCAGCGCCGAGTCCGGGAGCTCGAAGCCCACGGCCACCATGCCGGGTTCGCCGGCGTCCGACACCGCCCGCCGGAACGGGATGAACGGCCCGGTGCCCACCTTCGTCGCGCGCCGCCAGCCGCTGGTGGACTCCACGAGCGTCGCGTCCACGGGTGCGGTCGTGTAGCTGACGGTGATGGCCGACGCGATGGGTGGCGTCGGCGGCGGCTCCATGGTCGGCGTCCCACCCGCGACCGCCTGGGTGGCGAACCTCGCCACCATCGCTTGGTACGCCGTCCACCCGAAGTCGCCCTGGGAGAGGAAGGCCCGCACGTAGTGGCCGTCCTGGCCGGCCACGGCGAACGGCTCGGAGCCGACGGCACCCGACACCGCGTCGGAGGAGACGGACCCGAAGCGGTCGGAGGCGTCGCCGAACGGAACCCACCCGCCGTCGAGCCGCCGCTGCCACCGGACGGTCGGTTCACCGGGGTCCTCGAACAGGTCGAGGATCCCGTCCAGGAAGTCGTCGAACGCCCCGGCGATGCCGCCGAGCCGGTCCCTGGCCGACTCGACCTCGTAGTTCATCGTCTCGATGACGTGGCCGGGGATGCCGCTGCCTCCCGTCGACGCCGACACGACCGCGCCGCCGGCCTGCATGATGGTGACTCCGATGTCCAGGGTGGACAGCGACTTGCCGAACGCCTCGTCCGCGCGGACGTAGAACGCGTCGCCCCGCTTGGCCACCGCGCCGAACGGCTGGAACTCCTTGGTGACGTCCACGGCACCGTCGTTGTGGAAGGCGGCCTGCGGGACGAACGGCGTCCGGTTCGTCACGGCGACGGTGACGGAGGTGAAGGCCAGGCTCTCGGGGACGGGTACGTGTGGAGGCACCACGCACTCGAGCCACGGCGTGCCCCCGTCCGCCGCCCCGCAGCCACCGGTGAGCGGCACCGTGACGGTGGACCCGGACACGCTCCCGCCGATGGTGTCGCTGATGGTCCCGTCTGCGTGCGAGTAGCGCCACACGACGGAGCTCAGCCCGGCGACGCCGGTGGCCCCGCCGAACGCCAGCGCGGCGGTCAGGTCTCCCCCCTCGAAGGTCAGCGCCGGCGAGTGGATGCGCAGGACGTGCGTCGCGTCCGGCCCGTCGGTGGGCGACAGGGGGAAGGCCGGAGCCGACCCCGCCACCCCGGGCAGCCCGGGTGTCGTGCCGCCCGGCGCCATGCTCCGGACGCCCACCAGGGCCGCACCGTGCGCGGTCAGCGCGTCGAGCGTCCGGTAGCGGCGCTCGTTGCGGAAGGCGTCCTTGCCTCCGCGGAGGAGGGTGTCCTTCGCGACGACGGCGGGCGCCAGCTTGGGGTCGACGGTGACGTGCGCGACGACCCGGTCGGGGACGACCGGGAGCCGGGGGATGCGGAGGATGTCCTCGAGCCACGCCACGTGTGCCCGGTCCGGCAGGGTCGCGGCGTGCGTGTCAAGGGCGGCGTACTCGGCGGCGAGCGCGGCGAGCAGGGCCCGGTCCGGCTCGTCCGGCATCGAGAGCCGGTCCCCGTCGGGGACTGCCTCGAAGAGCCGGTCGTACCAGGTGGTGGCGTCGTCGAAGGGGACGAGGCGGGCCGCGGCGGCCATCGCGTCGATGATCTGCTCGGGGGTCCGGCTCATTCGGCACCGGCCAGGTAGAACGGCACGACCAGGCTCGCGGGCCGGCGGTGACGGTCGATCCGGTACTCGATGACGACGTCGACGCGGTCGTCGGCGTCACCGGCGGGCACCGCCTCGACAGCGTCGACGATCACCCGCGGCTCGCCCAGCGTGAGCGCCCGGCGTACGTCGTCGGCCAGCCGGTAGCACGCGTCGGGCGTGCGCGGCTCGAACACGTAGCGGTCCACCCCCGCACCCAGACCGGGCCGCATCACCCGGCTGCCCAGCATGGTCCGCAGCAGCAGCGTCATCGCCTCGGCGAGGTGCTGCACGCCCTCGTTCATCTCCACGACGGCGGGGCCGGCCGACCGTACGCCGGCCGCGGTCCAGCGCGGCGGGAACGCCCAGCCGCGGCCCACCTGCGGGTAGTCGTCGACGGTCATCCGACCACCACCGTCGGGCTGCCGACCGCGACGGAGGCGCCGCAGACGCACGAGTCACCCGACCGCAGCGCCGGGCGGCCCTGGATCAGGACCGTCGCCGAGCCGGCGACGAACGGCGTCGAGGGCGGGTGCGGCGGCGGCGGCGGGATGACGCAGGCATGCATGTCCCCCACGACCGCGGCCGGCATCCCGCCGATCAGCACGGTCGCGACACCCGGCCCCACGACTGTGCCACCGTGCACCGTGGTGTCTCCCACCCGAGCGGCCGCCGGCATCCTGATCTCCTTAGTTGATGGTGACGAGCGAGCCCTTGAGCCCCAGGGACCCGGAGGCCTTGAGGTCGAAGGTCGCCGAGCTCTCGATCTTCGAGGGGCCCGAGGCCTTGGCCTCGAGCTTGAGCGAGTCGAGCGTGATCGTGCCCGCGGACGACGTGAGGGTGATGTCCCCCTGCGCCGCCTCGAGCGCGATGCCGTCCGCCGACAGCCGGATCGTGTTGCCCGAGTCGGAGTGCGTGAGCACCAGTGCCGAGTCCTTGTCGTCCAGGACGATGCTGTGTCCCTTGCCCGACTCGAGGGTCACCGAGGCCGCGTCACCGTCCTCGAACCGCAACGCGTGGCCGTCGGGGGTGACCAGCGCCCGGACCGCGTTCTTCTCCGCGTCCACGACGAGCGGCGGCTGCTGGGCGCCGTTGTAGAGCGAGCCGAGGACGACCGGGACGGACGGGTCGCCGTCGACGAACCCGACGAGGACCTCCTGCCCCACGTCCGGGACGATCACCGCGCCGTAGCCGTCACCGGCGTCGGCGTTGGCCAGCCGCGCCCAGACCCCTTCTCCCCCGTCGGTCCGCCACGGGAGCCGGACCCGCACCCGGTTGAGGGACTCCGGGTCGTCGAGGGCCTCGACCACCCCGAGCGAGAGGCCACGCTCGACGCGCGGAGTTGGCGGCACGAGGGCGGGTGGCGACCCCACCTGGAGCTCGGTCTGGTAGCCCGCCGCCGAGAGCCGGTGCCGGGTGGCGGTGACGAAGTGCGGGCCGGACATCCGTTCGCCCACGCCCGTGATCGTCACCCAGCCGTCGCTCCGGAGCTTCGGGTCCCCGTGCACCACGCCGCGGCCGAAGCAATGGGCGAGGGTCGCGGTCCGCTGGTGCGCCACGGCACGGGCATCGGCCTCGTCGGCGGCCGTGGTGGCGGGCGAGTCCGCACGTGCGTCGCGCAGCGGCCACCCCGCGTCGCCGACGGCGGTGTCGTGCGCCGGCCGGTCCCCCACGTCGAGGTCGGCGGCCCCGGCTGCCTGCTCGGACTCGGTGGCCTCGAGCGAGTCCAGGTCCCAGCTCACTCCCACCGCGGCGTCGATCGCCCGGGTGAGGTCCTGGGTCAGGTGGAGCTCCACGACCGAGCGCGTGTAGTCGAGCGCGATCGGGTCCTCGTTCGGGGCCGGCGGACGGAGGACCAGGGTGTCGCCGCGCACGTACGTGACCCAGCCGAGCTCGGCGGCCCGCTGCTTGAGCAGCTCCCAGTCGCTGACCCGGTCACTCACCACGAACGGGCGGGTGACGCCGTCGGCGGCGTCGGCCGTCAGCGAGTAGTCGGCCGCGATGGCGGACGCGACGTCCGCGTCCGACACGTCCGCGAGCTGCCGGGACCGGGGCGGGTGGTCGAGCAGGATCGACCGGGCCCGACCCTCGATGCGCAGCACCGGCCGACCGCCCCGCGGGAAGTGGGTGGTGAGCGAGGCGATCACGCCATCGAAGACCGGGACCAGCTCGGCGTGGTACCCGAGCGACACGGCGATGGCCGACCCCGGCACGAACGGCCCGTCGTCGCTGTGGCGTACGGCGCGGGCATCGGCGTCCCAGTTCTGGACGACCAGCGACAGGCGACCGTGCCGGCCCACCTCCTCGTGGATGTCGATCTCGACCACGTCCGCCGCCACCAGCGGCTCGAGAGCCGTGTCGGCCACCCGGACCTCGAACGCCGGACGGTCCCGCTCGGCGCTCATCGCGCGGTCTCCAACGGAGGGAGCATCAGCAGCTGGCCGGTGACGAGACCACGCGGGTTGGCCAGCCGGTTGACCTTGGCCAGGGCACGCCAGAGCGCCGGGTCCCCGTACACCCGGGCAGCGATGGCATCGAGCGCCTCGCCGTCCTTCACCAGCCAGGTCTGGTGCAGGTCGGGCGACGTCGGTCGGTCCTCCGCCGCCACCTCCTCGGGGGACAGCGCCTCCTTCAGGGAGAGCTTGATCGTCGCGCGAAGCGGCTCGCCGCTGCGGTCGAAGAGCTTGTAGGTGACGTCGGCCTGGGTGAGGATGCCGCGGAACGTGAACCGCCCCCAGTACGCGTGCACGTAGTACGGCTGGTGGGTGTCGCCCTGGAACTTCGTCAGGTCGAGCAGGGAGTCGAGGAGCTCCCCGATGCCACCCGGGTCGCCGACGACGCCGGTCCCGTCGAGCAGCAGGTCGAGCTGCACCTGGTCGGGCTCACCGCCGGTGAAGGACTGCTGCGGAGCGGACGTGCCCGCCGACTGGGTCGCCTGGTAGAGGTTCTTGCGGGAGAAGGACAGCTCGGTGGGGTTCAGCAGGGCCTGCCAGCGGATGCCGGCCGGCTGCTCGAACTTGATGTCCGTGTAGGCGTCGATGGTCAGCTTGGTGAGCTGGCTGGCGGTGAGGTTCATCGGTCCCACTCCCGGCGCAGGGTCTCCAGGACGCGCTCCGCGGCCCGGCGCACGACCACGTCGAGGTCGGCGTCGGTGGGCGGCTCCCCCGGTGTCGGCCGGTCCTCGGGCGGCCGGGCGACCACGGTCTCCGTGACGATCTCGCCGATGGTGACGGCCATGTCAGGACACCTTCTTCAGGGTCAGCCCGTGGTGGGCGATCTCGATCGCCTCGATGGCGACAGCGGAGGACTGCGCGTCCAGGTCCGGGCCGGTGAGCTTGGCCGGCCACCCCCGGGTGAACGCCCAGATGCGCACGGGTGCGAGGTCCCCGTCGACCGAGCTCATCAGCACGACCGTGCCGTCGCGCGGGGCGACCAGCCCGGTGACGTGGAACTCGTAGAACCAGTCCCACAGCTCCTGCACCGGACCCGCGCCCTGGTTGAGCACGAGGTTGGGGGACGACGCCCGGCTGGGGAACCGGTGGGCGAAGCGGTTCTCCCCGCCCTCCGGGTACTCCTCGACGCTCACCTCGCCGGCCAGCCCCGTGCACTTCGAGAAGTTCACGGAGGACAGGCCGTCGATGTCCAGCACGAAGTGCGCCGTGGTGAACGGCATGACGGCAGGCGACGAGAGCGGGATCATGATCGAACCTACGCTGCCTCGATCTGGATGCCTTCACAGGCGAACTCGACCGACTCGATGGCGACGTCGGTGCCCGTCGACTTCAGCCCGGGGCCCTCGAGCTTGACCGGCCAGGCCTCCTTGATCTTCCACGTCATCACCGGTTCGCGCTCCTCGTTGAGGAGGCTGACGGTGACGTCGCGCCGCTCGACCGCGCCGACGGTGATCGAGTTGTACCACTCGAACAGACCGTTGCCGGCCTCCGCCGGAGCGATGCCGCGCTTGAGCGTGACGTTGGAGAACTTGCGCAGCCCGGGCTGCTTGCGGGTGGAGAACTGGGGGTCGGCGCCACCGCGGTACTCGATGACCTCCGCCTCCATCGTCAGTCCGCTCACCTCGGAGAAGCTGGAGGACTGCTGGCGGTCCCCCCAGCTCACCGTGAAGTGCAGGGTGGTCATGGGATACATGTCATTGCTCCTCTGGGCTCACTCGGACAGCCGCTTGTGGCTGAAGCGGAAGACGACGAACTCGGCCGGCTTGGCGGGCGCGATGGCGACCTCGGTGATGATCAGGCCCAGGTCGATGTCGGTCTCGGTCATGGTCTCGCCGAGCCCCACCCGCACCCGGTATGCCTGCTCGGGCTTGCTGCCCGCCAGCGCCCCGGCCCGCCACTGCTGGTCCAGGAAGTTCTCGACCGAGACCTTCACCCGGATCCAGGTCTGCGCGGTGTTCGGCTCGAACACCACCCACTGCGTGGCCCGGTCGACCGAGGTCTCGATCATGTTGAACAGCCGGCGGACGTTGACGTAGCGCCACGTGGTGTCGTCGGTCGCGTTGCGCGCCCCCCACAGCCGGGTGCCCCGACCGGGGAAGGCCCGGATCAGGTTCACCGACCCCGGGTTCAGGAGATCCTGGCGCCGCTGGGTGTAGCTCTCCGCGAGCCCGACGATGCCGGTCACCGTCTCGTTGCCCGGCGCCTTGTGGACGCCCCGTGTCCGGTCGGTCCGGGCGAACACCCCGGCCACGAAGCCCGACGGCGGCACGGTCGTGAACCGGTCGAGGGAGTCGGGGTCGATGGTGACCATGCGGACGTGCGGCGCGTACACCGCGGCGTACGTGCTGGAGATGACGGTGTTGCGCCAGCCCAGCAGGGCGGTGTCGTCGCTCTCGTCCGGCGCGTCGATGATCGCGAACCTGCGGAAGTTCTCGCAGTGCGTGACCACCTGGCCGACCAGGTCCGCCTGGAGCAGCGGGTCCTCGAAGGTGACCAGGTCAGGGCAGATCACCATGGCCGGCTCCGGCACCGCCTCGAGGGCGGTGAGGCCCTGCCGGAAGTCGTCGTTCTCCGGTGGCTTGTCCGCGCCGATCTGGTCCTTCGTGACGTAGAACGGTGCCGCGGCGAGCGAGACCGCCGGCGCGCCGACCGCCCGCTTCGCCACCGTCACCAGGCTGGAGACGCCGTTCACGACATCGTCCTTGGCGTAGTACTGCGGGTGGTCCTCGCTGAGTGAGAGGGACCCGAAGGACTCGGCGACCACGCCGGCGACCGACACCGTGAGCGAGAACCGCTCGGCGGCCACATGTGCGTTCTCGACTGCGAAGAGACCGAACCTGGTCTGGCTCAGGGGCGACACGGCGGTGGCCGCCGCGAACCGCAGCACGTACGTCTCGCCACCCGCCGCCACCACCTCGGTGATCGGCGCATACGTCGTGCCGATGCCGAGCCGGTCCCCGACCCGGGGCTCGGCGGCGCACCGCACGGCGATGCCGTCGTCCGCGTCGGACTGCAGCTTGAACGTGGCGTTGGTGTAGGTGTGCGCGACGTTCGGCGCCGGAGCGAGGGTGAAGCCGGTGGGCGTACGGGTCGCGACCACGTTCGTGGCCCCGGCGCCCGTGTAGGTCACCTGGGCATCCACCGGGAGGAAGCCGTAGCTGTTGGCGACGTCGGCCTCGGTCAGGTTGGTGATGCTCAGCCCGGCGTCGCTCAGCAGCGCGGCGAAGACCGGCGCGTCGACCGTCACCGGTCCGCTCGGCGGCGCCGACGAGCCGATGATCTCGAACCGGTTCGTGTTCCAGGTGGCGGTCCGGCCGTCGGCCATCGTGATCCGGGCCAGGCCGCTCTGGGCACTGGCCGGGCCGAGGTCTCCGGACTCGGGGGCCGTCAGCGGGCGCTCGAACGCGAGCGCCGACATGGCCACGTTGGTAGTCGGCGGGGTTCCCGCCGGGGTCCCGGCAACGGTGGCGGTCGCGCGGAACGTCGTACGCCGCAGGACGAAGGCAGCGCCGGGCACGGCGCCCAGCGAGCCGCTGAGGGTCAGGGTCACCGCGCTGCCGTTGGGGGTGACGTCGGTGACCAGGGCGCTGCTGCGAGACCCGTTCGGGGCGCTGGCCACCACCACGTCACCCTTCTTGAAGCCCTTGCCGCTGGCCAGCAGCACCGAGCCGCCGGCGACACCGGCGCTCGCCACGACCGAGCCCGTTGCCATCGCGGCCGCCGCACTGGAGCTGAGCGTGATCGAGGTGGGCGTGAGGGACACGACCGTCGCGGTCACGGGTGCCGACACCGTTCCGCTGGCCGGGATCGGCACCAGGGCGAGGTTGTCGCCCGGGTTGAGGCCGGCGGTCGAGGCCACCTGGAGCGTGTGGTTCCCGGCGCTCGTGACCGACACGAGGGGCCCGGTGGTGGTGGCCCGGTAGAACGAGCCCGAGGCGCCGCTGGCGTCGGGGGCGACGCCGATGGTGAGCGCGTTGCCCCAGGTGCCGGGCGAGCTGGCCGACACGGCGAAGCTCTGCGTTCCCGACACGTCGAACGTCCGCCAGGACGCCGCCGTGGACGGATCGACCCGGACCACCCAGGCCGCCGGGCCGCCGTTCTCGAAGAAGCCGAAGGCGGACTCGGCCGTGAACCCGCGGGCCGAGGCGGCGCCGAACGTGCGGACGAAGTCCGACCAGCCCGTGATGCGGGTCGGCGTGAGGACCGGCCCCTTGCGCGTGGTACCCAGAACGGCCACCACGCTGGTGGGTGCGGCGGCGATCGGTTGCGGTCCCGACGGGACCTC
>JBKJUE010000094.1:0-26043 GCA_046590395.1 Nocardioides sp. | reverse complement strand
ACCCGCCCGCGCCACCCGGCGCTCGAGCGCCAGCGCGGCGACCAGGAAGACCGCGAACGCCACGTTGCCGGCGTACGTCACCACCGGGACGGTGGCGTCGTACAGCCCGACCAGCTCGCAGAGCACGATCACGCCGACGAAGAGCGCCACCAGGAAGCCCGGTCCGCGTCCCCAGCGCCGCATGGCGGCGTAGGCGAACGCGAAGGCGGCGATGAGGTACATGCTCGCCATGTCGAGGTGGCCGCCCACCTCGGACTCGGTGGCGTGCATCGCCATGCTCGCGGGGCCGAGGAGCACGACCACGCAGGAGTACGCCGTCGCCAGGCCGGGGTGCCGCGCCATGGTGCCGGTACCCAGACCGCCCGGGCGACCGGCCCGCCAGGCGATCAGCAGACCCGCGGCGACGAACCCGAGGTTGCTGAAGGTGTTGACCGGCTGCCGGACGAGGCCGTCCGTGGTCTCGCAGAAGTCGGCACCGCGGTCGACGTCGGGGCCCAGCCAGCCGTAGCCGACGGCCAGCGCCAGCAGCCCGAGGGACAGAAAGGCGACAGCCCCCGCCCAGAAGACGGGCGGAGGCTGTCGGACGTTCAGTGGATCGGGCCCATGAGTCAGGCCCAGCGCTCGGCGGCCGGCACGAAGTCGAGCGTGCGGTCGCCGGTGTAGATCTGCTTGGGCCGCGCGATCTTCTGCTCCTTGTCCTGGACCAGCTCGAGCCACTGGGCCAGCCAGCCCGGCGTCCGGCCGATCGCGAACAGGACCGTGAACATCTCGGGCGGGAACTGGAACGCCTCGTAGATGAGCCCGGAGTAGAAGTCGACGTTGGGGTAGAGCTTGCGCTTGATGAAGTACTCGTCCTCGAGGGCGATCTTCTCGAGCTCCTTGGCGATCTCGAGGAGCGGGTTGACCCCGGTGACCTCGAAGACGTCGTCGCAGGCCTTCTTGATGATCGTGGCGCGCGGGTCGAAGTTCTTGTAGACGCGGTGCCCGAAGCCCATGAGCTTCTCGTTGCCCTCCTTCACGCCGTCGATGAAGGAGGGGATGTTCTCCTTGGAGCCGATCCTGCGCAGCATCCGCAGGACGGCCTCGTTGGCGCCACCGTGAAGCGGCCCGAAGAGGGCGCCGACGCCCGCGGCGACGGCGGAGTAGGGGTCGACCTGCGAGGACCCGACCGAGCGGACCGCGTTGGTCGAGCAGTTCTGCTCGTGGTCGGCGTGGAGGATGAACAGCACGTCGAGCGCCTTGACCAGGCGGGGGTCCGCCTCGAACTTCTGCTCGCTCATCTTGAAGAGCATCGAGAGGAAGTTGGCGGTGTAGCCGAGCTCGTTGTCGGGGTAGACGAACGGCTTGCCCTGCGCGTGGCGGTAGGACCAGGCGCCGAGGGTCGGCATCTTCGCGATCATCCGCACGATCTGCATGTGCCGGTTCTCGGCGTTGGTGATGTTGCGGGCGTCCGGGTAGAAGGTCGAGAGGGCGCCGACGGAGGCCATCAGCATGCCCATGGGGTGGGCGTCGTAGCGGAAGCCCTCCATGAAGCTCTTGACGTTCTCGTGGACGAACGTGTGGTACGTGATCTCGTGCACCCACGACTCGTACTCCGCCTTGGTCGGCAGGGCGCCGTGGATCAGCAGGTAGGCGACCTCGAGGAAGTTGGACTTCTCGGCCAACTGCTCGATCGGGTAGCCCCGGTACTCGAGGATGCCCTTCTCGCCGTCGATGAAGGTCACGGCGCTGCGACACGAGGCGGTGTTGACGAAGCCCGGGTCGTAGACGGCGAGGCCCGGCTGGTCGTCGCCGGTCTTGATCGCGCCCAGGTCCGCGGCCTTGATGGTGCCGTCGAGGATCGGGACGTCGTACTCCTGTCCGGTGCGGTTGTCACGGACGGTGAGAGAATCGGTCACCACGCCAACTTAGTCGGCGATCGGGCACCGTGCGAATCCGGGGTCCGCTCGTTTTGACCTGCGGGGACGCGCCCGCGTACTCTTGACGGTCGCGACTCCTGCCGCGTTCGGGTCCCTCCACGGAGGCCCGGATGCAGTCCCGGACACCGAGTTTCTGGTGAGCCGGGCCGTGTTCGTCAGAAGCCGCTGCACCACCACCCATCCGGGACGACCGGGTGGGCCCTACGAACGAAGAAGGTAGCTCAGCCGTGCGTACGTACAGCCCCAAGCCCGCTGACATCCAGCGCGAGTGGCACGTCATCGACGCCACCGACGTGGTCCTCGGCCGTCTGGCCGTCCAGGCCGCGACCCTGCTGCGTGGCAAGCACAAGCCGACTTTCGCCCCGCACATGGACATGGGTGACTTCGTCATCGTCATCAACGCGGAGAAGGTCGCCCTCTCGGGCACCAAGAAGACCACCAAGATGGCCTACCGCCACTCCGGTTTCCCGGGCGGCCTGTCGGCCACCCCGATCGGTGAGCTCCTGGAGAAGGACGCGCGCAAGGCGATCGAGAACGCCGTCTGGGGCATGCTCCCCAAGAACAAGCTCGGCCGTCAGGTGCTGAAGAAGCTGAAGGTCTACTCCGGCCCGAACCACCCGCACCAGGCCCAGCAGGCCGTCCCGTTCGAGATCTCCCAGGTCTCCCAGTAATCCGCGACGAAAGACTGAGTGAGGAATACCGTGGCTGAGACCACCGAGACTGAGACCAACCAGGGCGAGGTCGAAGAGACCTTCACCGCCGACGAGTCGGGCGTTGCCTACAGCTCCGAGAGCGCCCCGTCCGCCGACGCCCCGCTGCGTCCCGCGACGATCATCCCTGCGGCTGCCACCGGCCGCCGCAAGGAGGCCGTCGCCCGTGTCCGGATCGTTCCGGGCACCGGCGTGTGGACCGTGAACGGCCGCACCCTGGACTCCTACTTCCCGAACAAGCTGCACCAGCAGGTCGTGAACGAGCCGTTCGCGAACCTCCAGCTGGAGGGCCGCTTCGACGTTATCGCCCGTATCCACGGCGGCGGCATCACCGGTCAGGCCGGCGCCCTGCGCCTCGGCGTGGCCCGCTGCCTGAACGCGATCGACACCGAGACCAACCGCGCGTCGCTCAAGAAGGCCGGGCTGCTCACGCGTGACGCCCGTGTCATCGAGCGCAAGAAGGCCGGTCTCAAGAAGGCCCGCAAGGCGCCTCAGTTCAGCAAGCGCTGATCAAGCACTACTGTCGGGTCGCATGACGCGACTCTTCGGCACGGACGGGGTCCGGGGCCTGGCCAACGGTGTACTCACCGCTGAGCTGGCCCTGGACCTTTCCGTTGCAGCAGCCCGTGTCCTGGCCGACCGTGGCGAGTTCGAGGGCCACCGCCCCCTCGCCGTCGTCGGCCGGGACACGCGCATCTCGGGCCAGTTCCTCGAAGGCGCCGTGGTGGCGGGCCTCGCCTCGGCCGGCGTCGACGTCCTCCTGCTGGGGGTGTTGCCGACCCCCGGCGTCGCCTACCTCACGGGGACGCTCGGCGCCGACCTCGGCGTGATGCTCTCGGCCTCCCACAACGCGATGCCCGACAACGGCATCAAGTTCCTCGCCAGGGGAGGCCACAAGCTCGACGACACGGTGGAGATCGCCATCGAGGCGCGGCTCCACGAGGCGTGGGAGCGACCGGTCGGCGGGCACGTCGGCCGCGTGACGCCGTACCCCGCCGCGATCGAGGAGTACGCCGCCCACCTGGTGCGGTCGATCGACCACCCGCTGGTGGGGCTCAAGGTGGTCCTCGACTGCGCTCACGGCGCGGCGTACGACGCCGGCCCGCGCGCCCTGGCCGACGCCGGCGCCACCGTGATCGCGCTGAACGCGGAGCCCGACGGCCTCAACATCAACGACGGCTGCGGCTCCACCCACCTCGAGCCGCTGCGCGCGGCCGTGGTCGAGCACGACGCCCACGTGGGCTTCGCCCTCGACGGAGATGCCGACCGTTGCCTCGCCGTGGACCACGAGGGCAACGTCGTGGACGGCGACCAGATCCTCGCCGTCCTCGCGCTGGGCTTCCTGGAGACCGGGCATCTCGCCAAGGACACGGTCGTCGCGACCGTGATGAGCAACCTCGGGTTCGTGCAGGCGATGAAGGCCAACGGTGTCGGGGTCCGGCAGACGAAGGTCGGCGACCGCTACGTGCTCGAGGCGATGCGGGTCTCGGGCTACGCCCTGGGTGGCGAGCAGTCCGGTCACGTGATCATGAGCGAGTACGCCACCACGGGCGACGGTGTCCTGACGGCGCTGCACCTGCTGGAGCGGATGGCCACGACGGGGGAGAGCCTCCGGACGCTCGCGTCGGTGATGACCAGGCTCCCGCAGGTGCTGCTGAATGTTCCCGACGTCGACAAGGCGCGCGCCGACGACGACGCCGTCCTGGCCGCCGCGGTCTCCGAGGAGGAGGCGGCCCTGGGTGACACCGGCCGGATCCTCCTGCGCCCCTCCGGCACCGAGCCGCTGGTGCGGGTGATGGTGGAGGCGGCCACGGCCGACGAGGCGCGCTCGATCGCCGAACGGCTGGCCACCGTGGTGCGCCAGCAGCTCTCGCTCACCCCGTAAACCCTTGGCTCCTGAGGGTGTCGCGCTCGTAGGCTGCCCCCTCGTGACGACGTACGAGACCAGGGTCGTGGACCCGACCGACGAGGTTGCGCTGCGCGCGTGGTGGGAGGTCGGCCGCGACGCGACGGCCGAGCGGCCGATCGATGCGTGGCCGGTCTGGGAGATCTCCCGGGAGGCGCTGCCGATGGCGCGCACCGACGGGCGCCTCGTCCTGCTGTCGGCCCTCGAGGGCGACGTCGTGGCCGGGACCGGGATGCTGTTCCCCTTCCGGCAGGACAACACCCATCTCGGGGAGGTCGACGTGTACGTCGCACCGCCACACCGCGGCCGTGGGATCGGTCGGGCCGTGCTCGCGGAGCTGGAGCGGCACGCGCGCCGCGACGGCCGCACGACGATCACGGCCACCTGGACCAGCGAACGGCTCCGTGAGGGCGAGGACCGCGCGATCAAGGTCGGGCGGGTGCAGGTGATGGCCGTCGCGGTCGCGCCGGACGGGCACCTCCTCGGGCTGGCGATGAAGCTGGCCACGCACCGACGCGTGTTGGGGCTCTTTCCCGAGTGCGTCTACGTCGAGACCGGCAACGCGGGCGTCAACGCCGCGATGAACGCCGTGAACGCGCAGCTTGGCTACCGGGTCGTCGAGCGCTGCCTCGACGTCCAGAAGAGGTTGTGATGGACATCGAGCAGATCAACCCGCTGAACGAGCCCGCCCTGGCCGCGTGGCACGCCACCGCGGTGGCTGCCGACACCCACGGGCGTGAGAGCACCGCGTCGCCGTGGAAGCTGCCCGAGGTCCAGGCCGAGCTGCGCGAGCAGACCGACGTCGTGCGTCTGGTCTTCGCCGGCATCGAGGACGGTCGGGCGATCGTGGTGTCCGGGCAGATCGGGATGTCGCTCCGGGACCACCTGCAGCAGGCGGACGTGGCCGTCTTCGTCCACCCCGACCACCAGCGGCGCGGCCACGGCACCCGGATGCTGGAGCACCTCGAGACCGTGGCGCGCGGGCACGGCCGCAGTATCCTCAATGCCGAAGCCCACTGGCCCTACGACGGGCCCGCCGACGGGGCCGGCTCGGCCGGCGCCGAGTTCCTGCTCCGGAACGGCTTCAGGTTCGGCATCGGGGACGTGATGCGGTCCCTCGACCTGCCGGTCGAGGACGGCCTGCTCGACCGCCTGGCCGCGGAGGCGGCGCCGCACCACACGGCGTACGAGCTGCGGTCCTGGATCGGCAAGGTGCCGACCGAGCTGGAAGTGGGTTGGGCCGACCTGGTGTCGTCCCTCATGGTCGAGGCCCCGGTCGGGGACATGGAGCGAGAGCGCGAGTCCGCCGACGTCGAGGAGCTGCGGCGGCGCCAGGCGATGATCGAGGCCCAGGGACGGACGCTCTACAACACGGTGGCCCTCGACGCGGCGGGCTGGCCGGTGGCGTACTCCAACCTCGCCACCAGCATCCACGACCCCGACAACGCCTTCCAATGGGGCACGCTGGTCCGCAAGGAGCACCGCGGTCGCCGTCTCGGGCTCGCCGTGAAGGTCGCCAACCAGCGCCTCTTCCAGGCGGCGTCCCCGCTCGCGACCCGGCTGCGGACCTGGAACGCCGAGGTCAACTCGCACATGATCGGCGTCAACGAGCTGCTGGGATTCCGGCCCGTCGAGCGGCTGGGCGAGTTCCAGAAGCGGTTAGAGCTTCCGTAGCCGCACGTAGCGCACGGAGTGGTCGCGGTCCTTCCGCAGGACGAGCGTGGCGCGGGAGCGGGTCGGCAGGATGTTCTGGACGAGGTTGGGTCCGTTGATGGTGTCCCAGATCCGCTCGGCCTCGGCGACCGCCTCGTCGTGGGTGAGTGACGCGTACTTCGCGAAGTAGGACTCGGGGTCCTGGAACGCCGTCTCGCGCAGCCGCAGGAACCGCTCGACGTACCAGGCCCGGATCTTGTCGCGGCCGCCGTCGACGTAGACGCTGAAGTCGAAGAAGTCGCTGACCGCGAGACTGGTCCGGCCGTCGTCGCCGACGCGAGCCGGCTGGAGCACGTTGAGGCCCTCGATGATCACGATGTCGGGCCGCTTGATGACGATCTTCTCGTCGGGCACGACGTCGTAGACGAGGTGGGAGTAGGTCGGCGCCTCGACCTCGTCCCTGCCTGACTTGATGTCGACGACGAACCTCAGGAGCGCCTTCCGGTCGTAGGACTCGGGGAAGCCCTTGCGGTCGAGGATCCCGCGGCGCTTCAGCTCGGCGTTGGGGTGCAGGAACCCGTCAGTGGTCACGAGCGCCACGTTGGGGTGCTCCGGCCAGTGCGCCAGCATCTGCTGCAGCACCCGGGCGGTCGTGGACTTGCCGACGGCCACGGAACCGGCGAGCCCGATCACGAACGGGGTCCGCGGCGGCTGCGGCTGGTCGAGGAACTCCTCCTGCTGCCGGTGGAGGCGTCCCGCGCTCTCGACGTACATGCTGAGCAGCCGGGAGAGCGGGAGGTAGACCTGCTGGACCTCGTCGAGGTCGAGCGAGTCGCCGAGGCCGCGGAGGCTGGCGATCTCGTCGGCGGTGAGGGGTGCCTCGGTGGAGTTGCCCAGGGCCGCCCAGGCGGCGCGGTCCAGCTCGACGTACGGCGACGGCTCGCGGCCGGCCTCGTCGGGGCCGTGGCCGCCGTGGGGAGACATGGCGGGCATTCTTGCAGCACACACGGGGGCTCCGCCCTCGTGGACCCCCGACCCGGACATGCACACCCCCTAGACTCGTCAGCCATGTGCGGAATCGTCGGGTACGTGGGTCAGCAGCAGGCGCAGGGCGTCGTCGTCGACGGCCTCCGGCGGCTGGAGTACCGCGGGTACGACTCCGCCGGGGTCGCCCTCGTGGCCGACGGCGCCATCGCGTGGGCCAAGCGGGCGGGGAAGCTCGCCAACCTGGAGAAGGCTGTCGCTGACACCCCGCTCTCGTCGTCCACGACCGGGATCGGTCACACCCGCTGGGCCACGCACGGCGCACCGAACGACGCGAACGCCCACCCACACCTGGGCCGGACCGGTCGGGTCGCGCTGGTGCACAACGGCATCATCGAGAACTTCGTAGCGCTGCGATCGGGACTCGAGGCCGACGGTCACGAGATGCAGTCCGAGACGGACACCGAGGTCGCTGCCCACCTGCTCGAGGTCGAGGTGCTCGGCGGTGCCGACCTGACGACGGCCATGCAGACCGTCTGCCGGCGGCTGCGGGGGGCGTTCACCCTGGTCGCGGTCGACGCCGAGGACCCGGACCGCGTGGTCGCTGCCCGCCGCAACTCCCCGCTGGTGGTGGGGATCGGTGAGGGGGAGAACTTCCTCGGCTCCGACGTGGCGGCGTTCATCGAGCACACCCGTGAGGCGCTGGAGCTCGGCCAGGACCAGGTCGTCACCATCACCCGTCAGGGGGTCGAGGTCACCGGCTTCGACGGCTCGCCGTCCGAGGGCCGGCAGTACCACGTCGACTGGGACCTCTCGGCCGCCGAGAAGGATGGTCACGACTGGTTCATGCGCAAGGAGATCTACGAGCAGCCGCGCGCCGTGGCGGACTCCCTGCTCGGCCGGCGCAACGAGGCCGGGCTGCTGCAGCTCGACGAGATGCGGCTCTCCGATCAGGACCTGCGCGACATCGACCGGGTCATCATCATCGCCTGCGGGACGTCCTTCTACGCCGGGATGGTCGCGAAGTACGCGATCGAGCACTGGACCCGCGTGTCCGTCGAGGTCGAGCTGTCCTCCGAGTTCCGCTACCGCGACCCGATCCTCACCCACTCCACGCTGGTCGTGGCGATCAGCCAGTCCGGGGAGACCGCCGACACCCTGCAGGCGATCCGGCACGCGCGGGCCCAGCGTTCCCGGGTGCTGGCGATCTGCAACACCAACGGCTCGACCATCCCGCGCGAGTCCGACGCGGTCATCTACACGCACGCCGGGCCCGAGATCGGCGTCGCGTCGACGAAGGGCTTCCTGACCCAGCTGGTCGCCTGCTACCTGCTCGCGCTCTACCTCGCGCAGGTCAAGGGGATCCGGTACGGCGACGAGATCGCCGAGGTCATGGACCAGCTCGAGTCGATGCCCGCCCACATCCAGACGGTGCTGGACAAGGACGAGGCGATCTACGAGCTGGCCCGCCAGCACGTCGACTCCCGGTCGGTGCTCTTCCTCGGCAGGCACGCCGGCTACCCGGTCGCCCTCGAGGGCGCGCTGAAGCTCAAGGAGCTGGCCTACCTGCACGCCGAGGGCTTCGCCGCGGGCGAGCTGAAGCACGGCCCGATCGCCCTGGTCGAGGAGGGGCTCCCCGTGCTGTGCGTCGTGCCACCGCAGGGCCGCGACCAGCTGCACGACAAGATGCTCAGCGGCATCCAGGAGGTCCGGGCCCGCGGCGCCAGGACGATCTGCCTGGCAGAGGAGGGTGACGACGCGATAGGCCCGTACGCCGACGAGCTGATCTCGCTGCCCCGCGTGCCGGTGCTGCTCCAGCCGCTCGTGGCCGTCGTACCTCTCCAGCTGTTCGCGTGCGAGCTGGCGACCGTGATGGGTCACGACGTCGACCAGCCGCGCAACCTGGCCAAGTCCGTCACGGTCGAGTGATCGGATGATCGTCGGGGTCGGGATCGACGTGGTCGACATCGAGCGGTTCATGGAGTCCCTCGAGCGCACGCCGGGACTGCGGGACCGGCTGTTCACGCCCGAGGAGGCGGTCCGCCCGCCGGCCTCGCTCGCGGCCCGGTTTGCAGCCAAGGAGGCGCTGGCGAAGGCGCTCGGTGCGCCGGGCGACCTGGGCTGGCACGACGCCGAGGTGGTCTCCGAGTCATCGGGCCGGCCGCTCTTCACGATGCGGAGCACGGTCCTGGCCCGCGCCAACGACCTCGGCGTCGCCTCGGTCCACCTCTCGCTGTCGCACGACGCCGGGATCGCCTCCGCGATCGTGGTGCTGGAGTCCTGATGCGCCGGGCGCACACGGTCGAGCAGGTGCGGGCGGCCGAGGCGGAGCTGCTCGCGACGCTCCCCGACGGGGCGCTGATGCAGCGGGCTGCAGCCGGCCTGGCCTACGCGGTGCTGGACCTGCTCGGGTCGGCGTACGGACGACGGGTCCTGCTGCTGGTCGGCTCCGGCGACAACGGCGGGGACGCCCTGTACGCCGGGGTCCTGCTCGCGCGGCGTGGCTGCGCGGTGGAGGCGTGGCTGCTGTCGGAGCGCGTGCACGAGGACGGACTGTCTGCGTTCCGCTCCGCCGGTGGAGTCGTGTGCCCCAGCGCGTCGCCGGCGACGCGCTCCGGCACACGACCGGACGTGGTGGTGGACGGGATCGTCGGGATCGGTGGCCGTCCGGGCCTCACCCCGGAGGCCGTGGCCGCGCTGGCGCTCGTCGAGGGCGTGCCGATGGTGGCGGTGGACGTGCCGTCGGGCGTCGACGTCGACAGTGGCGTGCTCGACGGCCCGCACGTCTCCGCGGACGTGACGGTCACCTTCGGCACCCACAAGGTCGCGCACCTCGTGCACCCCGCCGCCGGTGCCTGCGGAGCCGTGCAGCTGATCGACATCGGGCTCGCGCTGCCCGCCGCGGCCGTCGAGGCGCTGCAGCCGACCGACGTCGCGGCCCTCCTCCCGCGTCCCTCCGACGACGCGCACAAGTACACCCGAGGTGTCGTCGGCATCCGGGCAGGCTCGGAGCAGTACCCCGGTGCCGCCCTGCTCTGCGTGGCCGGCGCCTCGGTCGGGCTGGCCGGGATGGTGCGGTACGTCGGCGACGCGTCGGTGGCCGACCGGGTCCGGACCGCGCACCCAGAGGTGGTCGGCGAGGGTCGGGTGCAGGCCTGGGCCGTGGGCTCGGGGGGCGGCGAGGGTGCCCGTGAGGCACTCGCTGCCGCGGTGGCCGACGGGGTGCCGCTCGTGGTCGACGCGGACGCGCTGGCGCACGTCGACGGCCCGCTGGGTGTCCCCGCCGTGCTGACCCCGCACGCCGGCGAGCTCGCCGCGATGACCGGTGCCGACCGCGCCGACATCGAGGCGCGCGGCCTGTTCCACGCACGCGCGGCCGCTGAGAAGTACGACGCCGTGGTGCTGCTCAAGGGTCGGCACACGCTGGTCGCCGCACCCGCCGGCAAGGTCCGGGTCACGACGACGGGGGTCCCGTGGCTGGCCACCGCCGGCGCCGGCGACGTCCTCACCGGGCTGGTCGGAGCGCTGCTGGCCGCCGGTCTGGAGCCGTACGACGCCGCCTCGGTGGGCTCGTGGCTGCACGGCGCCACCGCCACCCTGGCGTCCCGGGGAGGGCCGCTCGTCGCGGGTGACGTCGCCCACAACCTGCCCGAGGTCGTCCGACTGCTGGCGTGGGCCGACTGAGCGACGGGGCTGGAGTGGAACAATCGGGCCGCATGAGCCAGCCCGCGGTCACGCACGCCGAGATCGTGGTCGACCTGGCGGCGATCCGGCACAACGTGCGCGCCTTGCGTGAGCTCGTGGCGCCGGCCCAGGTGATGACCGTCGTCAAGGCCGACGGCTACGGCCACGGGATGGTGCAGGTCGCCGCTGCCGCCCGGGAGGCCGGGGCCGACTGGCTCGGTGTCGCCACCGTGGACGAGGCGCTCGCCCTCCGCGCGGGGGGTGACGTCGGGCCGTTGCTCTGCTGGCTCGATGTCCCGGGGGAGCGCTACTCCGAGGCGATCCAGCGCGACATCGACGTCACGGCGTACACCCTGCGCGAGCTGGACGCGATCGCCGGCTCCGCGCACCACGTCCACCGCCCGGCGCGGCTCCAGCTCAAGGTCGACACCGGGCTCTCGCGGGGTGGCTCGACCGTGGCCGACTGGCCGGAGCTGGTCGCCGCGGCGGCCCGGCTGCAGGAGCGCGGACTGGTCCGGGTGACCGGGATCTGGTCCCACTTCGCGTGCAGCGACGAGCCGGCGCACCCCGCCAACGACGCACAGGAGCGGGCGTTCCACGCGGCGCTCGCGGTGGCCGGGCAGGCGGGCCTCCGACCCGAGGTGCGGCACCTGGCCAACTCCGCGGCGGCGATCCTGCGCCCGTCCTCCCGCTTCGACCTGGTCCGCTGCGGCATCGCGTCGTACGGACTGGACCCTGCGCCGGGAGTCACGCCCGACCTCGGGCTGGTGCCCGCGATGACCGTGCGCACGCCACTGGTGATGAGCAAGCCGATCAGCACGGGAGACGGCGTCTCGTACGGCCACACCTGGCGCGCGGACCACGACACGACGGTCGGGCTGGTCCCGATCGGGTACGGCGACGGCGTCCCTCGGCACGCCGGCAACTCCGCGGAGGTGTGGGTCGACGGTCGGCGACGGCCGGTCCGTGGCCGGATCTGCATGGACCAGTTCGTGGTCGACCTCGGCGGGGACCTGTCCCTGGCGGGCAGCGAGGTCGTGCTGTTCGGCAGCGGCCGCGACGGCGAACCGACCGCCCAGGACTGGGCGGAGGCGTGCGGCACCATCAACTACGAGATCGTCACTCGCATCGGCGGCCGGATGCCGCGCCGCCACGTCGACGAAGGGACCACGCGTTGAGCGTCCGTCGCAAGATCGCACGAGTCGCAGCGGGTGCCGTCGGCGTCGCTGTCGCCGGTACGGCGGTCGGGGTCGCCCGGCGCCGCCGGGTCATCGCCCGTCGCGGAGCGGGTGACCGGACGCCGTTCGGCTCCCTGCGCTCGGCGCCGCTCACGGTGGTGGCCGACGACGGCGTACCCCTGCACGTCGAGGTCGACGAGTTCACCGCCGGTTCGGGCAACGCGCGGCACCGGTCGGGTCGGATCGACGGAGCATCGCTGACGGTGGTGTTCTGCCACGGGTACGCGCTGAACCTCGACTGCTGGCACTTCCAGCGCGCGGGGTATCGCGGCCTGGTCCGCGCCGTCTACTACGACCAGCGCTCCCACGGGCGGTCCGGGCGGTCGACCGAGGGCAAGGCCACGATCGACCAGCTGGGGGTGGACCTGAAGCAGGTCCTCGACCACGTCGTCCCCGAGGGTCCCGTGGTCCTGGTCGGTCACTCGATGGGCGGGATGACGATCATCGCGCTGGCCGAGGAGCACCCGGAGCTGTTCGGGAGCCGGGTCGTCGGCGTCGGCCTGATCTCGACCACCGCCGGTGGGCTCGACCCGCACCGGATCCTGATGCCGATGCTGCCGTCGACGTTCGGAGGGCAGATCGCCATGCGCGTGGTCGCCACCCTGGCCCGCGGGCACCGCACGGTCGACGGGCTGCGGCGTTTGGGCAAGTCCGTGGCCACGGTCGCCACGGACCTGTTCGCGTTCGGCGACGACGTCCCGGCCAGCTATGTCGAGTTCGTCGACAAGATGCTGTCGTCGACGCCGTTCGAGGTGGTGGCGGAGTTCTTCCCGAACTTCGGCGACCTCGACAAGTTCCACACCATCCACGCCCTCGCGGAGGTGCCGACGACGATCATCTGCGGCACCGACGACCGGCTCACCTCGGTCGGCCACAGCCGCAAGCTGCACGACAAGATCGAGGGTTCCACGCTCCTTGAGTGCGAGGGCGCCGGCCACATGGTGATCATGGAGCGGCACGACCAGGTGAACGCCGCCCTCGACCAGCTGATCGCCGCGGCCGCCGAGCGGGTCGACAGCCGGTGACGGTCGGCGTACGTCGGGTGGGTCCGGAGTCCGCGGCGACGGTGCTGGCGGTCGTCCGGAAAGCCTTCGAGGTGCGCCCACCGCTCGACCCGCCGGCGGAGGCGATGTCGGAGACCGAGGCGACGATGGCGGCGCTGCTCGGGAAGCACGGAGGCCTGCTGGCCACGCTCGACGACGACCCGGTCGGGGCACTGGTGCTGGATCCCGTCGGCAGCACGATGTACCTCCGCCGCTTCGGCGTGGTCCCGGAGTCGCAGGGGCACGGTGTCGCGGCCCTGCTGATCGATCACGCGGTCGACGCCTCGGAGGGGTTCGACGACCTCATGGTCGTGGCCCGCGAGGAGCTGCCCCATACGATCCGGTTCTGGGAGCGGCAGGGCTTCCGCGAGGTCTGGCGCGAGTCACCCAACGTGGAGCTGCGCCGGCCGTTGCGCACCTTCCTGTTCAACGTCCCCGACGCCGACGCGATGCGGAAGCTCGGGTCGTCGCTCGCCGCGCAGCTGCGGGCCGGGGACCTGCTGGTGCTCAGTGGAGAGCTGGGCGCGGGCAAGACGACGTTCACGCAGGGGATCGGGACCGGTCTCGCCGTCCGAGGTGACGTCACCTCGCCCACCTTCGTGATCGCGCGCGAGCACCCGCCGCTCGACGGCGGGACGCCGCTCGTCCACGTGGACGCCTACCGGCTGGGCGGCATCGACGAGCTCGACGACCTCGACCTCGACACGTCGCTCGACGACGCGGTGACGGTCGTGGAGTGGGGTGAGGGGATCGCCGAGGGGCTGGCCGAGTCGCGGCTCGAGATCCGGATCATCCGCGCGCTCGCCCATCTGGACGAGCACGCCGACCTCGACCCGCGCCGGGTGCTGATGACCCCGGTCGGCCCGCGCTGGTACGAGATGGAGGAGCTCTCCGAGGAGCGACCGCCTCTCGCCGAGAAGATCAACGAGAACCTGCTGCTCGACTTCCGGGGCTGCCCGGAGTCCGATCTGGCCGGGCTCGACCCGTCGATCCCGCTGGGGCTGTCGCTGATGGTCCCCGTGCACGACGGGCGGGTGCTGTTGGTCCACAACAGCTGGCGGCAGGAGTGGGAGCTGCCCGGTGGACAGCTCGACGCGGGAGAGACAGCCCGCGACGCGGCCGTGCGCGAGTTCCGCGAGGAGACCGGCACCGAGGCCGGCGAGGTCTCCTTCGTCGGGGTCGGCACGGTCCAGCTCGGGCACGAACGCCGGATCGAGTACGTCGCCGTCTTCGCCACGCACCTCGACCGGGTGGACGACTTCGAGGCAAATGACGAGGTGGACAGGCTGGCGTGGTGGGACGTGCTCACCGACTTCCCGGACCTCTCGCCCATCGACGAGCACCTGGCCCGGCTGGCGCTCGGCTCGTGACGACGCTCGAGCCGGCTAGCTGATCCCGGTCGGCGCCGTGGGCGCCGGAGAGGCCCTGCGCTCGCGGCGCCACATCCAGACCGCAAGAGCAGCCGTCGGGACGAGCAGCAGGCAGAACCACGTGGGGGCACCAGCCTGGTACTGCGGGTAGTTCCCGGTGTCCTGGAGGTCACCGACGTACCGCGCGTCCTCGACAAGGATCCAGAGCGAGCGCAGGAACGCGAGCCCCAGACCGGCGAGGAGCAACGGGAAGCCGATGCGTCCGCGGCGCCACGCCACCACGACGAGACCGAGCACCGCCATCGCCAGGGGCAGCGCGAGGAAGGTCCCGAATCCCTGGTCCCAGGCATCCTCCGGGCCGTAGTCGACGGTGTAGCCGTACATCGTGTCGGTGCCTGACATGTACAGGTGGAACGAGCCCTTCCACTCGGCGGCGAGCGCCAGGCACAGGAGCAGCAGGAGCCCGGTGAGCGCCCGCGCCGGCCAGCCGCGCCACAGCGCCGGGACGTCGACGAGCCGCGTCTCCGCCGCCTCCGGAGGCAGGGCGCGGGCCAGGAGCACGACGGCGGCGAGCTGCAGGAGGAAGCCGAGGGAGGCATGGGCGCGCATGACGGCGGTGAACAGCAGCAGCACCGCCACCAGCTCGAGCGTGCGCTGGGCCGGCCACTGCGGCACCCGATCCAGCAGTGTCGGGGCGAGGTGGTGGGCCCCCCAGGCAGCCAGGGCGACCAGCAGGATCGGAGCCGCGAGCCACGACGTGATGGGCGGGACGCCGCGCCACGTCAGCTGGGCGAGGACCACCAGGCCGAGCGCCATCCACTCGAGCGTGGTGACGGGGTTGACGATGGTGAGCCCGGTCGACGCCGGGGCCGCGGGCGGTGGTGCAGGTGCAGCCGTCGGCACCGGAGCCGGAGCCGATGCGGGGGCCGCTGCGGGTGCGGCCACGACCGGCGTTGCCGCGCCCGGCGCCCCACAGTGCGGACAGAACGGCGTGGCGGTCGCGGGCTGTCCGCAGGAGGCGCAGGTCACGCCTCAGGTTAGGACCATCGCCCAGAGCCGTCCGACGAATCGCCTTGCCCGCAGGGACGCCCCGCCTCCCGTCCGGGGTTTCGAGGCTCGGGCGCCAGAGCGCCCTCGCACCTCAACCAACTGATGGGGCTCGCCCCTCCACCACCGGAGTGGGCGGTTAGCCTCGGGGGGTGCTGCTCGCCTTCGACACCGCCACGCCGTTCGTGACCGTCGCGCTGCACGACGGGGAGGAGATCGTGGCCGAGCTCGCGTCGGAGCAGCGGATGAAGCACGGGGAGCAGCTGGCGCCGCTGATCGAGCAGGCGATGCGCCAGACGGGCGTCGTACGCCAGGACCTGACGGCGATCGCGGTCGGGGTCGGGCCGGGGCCCTTCACCGGGCTGCGGGTGGGACTGGTGACGGCCCGGACGCTGGGCTTCGTCCTCGAGATCCCGGTGTACGGCGTGTGCTCGCTCGACGTGCTCGCCTTCGAGGCCGTGCAGACCGGCCAGGTGGACCAGGACTTCGTGGTGGCCACCGATGCCCGGCGCAAGGAGGTCTACCTCGCGTCGTACCACGGAGACGGCGTGCGCCTGGACGGCCCGGTGGTCGACAAGCCGGCAACCCTCGCGACCGACAAGCCCACCGTGGGAGAGGGTTCGGGCCTCTACCCGGAGCACTTCCCGCACCGGAGGGGCCCGGTCCGGCCGAGCGCGGGCTGGCTGGCCCGCGCCGTGACGGAGGAGCGGGTCGCCCTCGTCGATCCGGAACCGCTCTACCTGCGACGCCCGGACGCGGTGGCGCCCGGCCCGCGGAAACCGGCCTCGTGATCCGCCTCGCGAGTCTCGAGGACGTCGAGGCCGTGGCCGGGCTGGAGGAACGCAACCTGGCTGTCGACGCCTGGTCGGCCGACCTCGTGGCCCAGGGCATCGCCGGGACCCTGCCGACGATTCGCTACCTCGTGGCCGAGGCCGACGGGCAGGTCGTCGGTCATGCGGTGGCCAGCATCGTGGCCGACATCGCGGAGCTGCAGCGGATCGCCGTCGACGCCGACCACCGACGGACGGGCCTGGCCTCGGAGCTCCTGGACGCCGTGGTCGACGAGTCGCGTGCGGAGGGTGCCGACCGGCTCCTGATCGAGGTCCGCGAGGGCAACGAGGGCGCGCTCGCGTTCTACGCCTCGCGGGGGTTCGTGGAGATCGACCGGCGCCCGCGCTACTACCGCGACGGGGCGACCGCGATCGTCATGCGTCTCCCGCTGCGCGACGGCTGCGGCGGCGCTGGCGTCAGTCCCTGATCGGCCCCGACGCGAACGTGTGCAGCACGTCGTAACCCAGCCGTCGGTAGACGGCCACGGCCGGCAGGTTGTCGGCGTACACGCCGAGCGTGGCGACGCCGGACCCGCCGTCGAGCGCTCGAAGGGTGAGGGCGGCACTGAGCTCCTCGACGGGCAGCGTCGGCACCGGCGGGGTCGTGCGGGTCATCAGCAGCCTGCCGACCGCTCCCGGCATGTGGCTCAGGTTCTCGATCACCGCCGCAGGCCCCCGCACGAACGCCCGCACCACCGCGGCCGGGTCGGTCTGGTGCCGCACGAACGGGTCGTCGTACGTCGCCAGCAGCTCGTCCCCACTCACCTCACGCACGGCCCCATTCTGCTGAGCCACCCAAGCCTCGGCATGATGGCCCCATGTCCACCCCAGAGAATCGCTCGCTGCGCTCTCGACTCCCCGGGGACCCCGGATGAACGACGGCCCCCTGGTGCTCGGCATCGAGACCTCCTGCGACGAGACCGGTGTGGGCATCGTCCGCGGCCGCACCCTCCTCGCGGACGCGGTGGCCAGCAGCGTCGACGAGCACGCGCGCTTCGGAGGCGTCGTACCCGAGGTCGCCAGCCGGGCCCACCTCGAGGCGATGGTGCCCACGATCGAGCGCGCCTGCGAGACCGCCGGCATCCAGCTGTACGACGTCGACGCGATCGCGGTGACCAACGGTCCGGGCCTGGCCGGGGCGCTGCTCGTCGGGGTGGCCGCTGCGAAGGCGCTGGCGATCGGGCTGGGCAAGCCCATCTACGGGGTCAACCACCTCGCCTCCCACGTGGCGGTCGACCAGCTCGAGCACGGCCCGCTGCCCGAGCCCTGCCTGGCGATGCTGGTCAGCGGCGGCCACTCCAGCCTGCTGCGGGTGGAGGACGTGACCACCGGAGTGACGCCCCTCGGCGCGACGATCGACGACGCCGCCGGCGAGGCCTTCGACAAGGTGGCGCGACTGCTGGGCCTGCCGTTCCCCGGTGGCCCCTACATCGACCGCGCGGCCCGGGAGGGCAACAGCGTCTACATCGACTTCCCGCGCGGGCTGACCGCGCGGAAGGACCTCGAGCGGCACCGGTTCGACTTCTCGTTCTCCGGGCTCAAGACGGCCGTCGCGCGCTGGGTCGAGGCGCGCGAGCGTTCGGGGGAGCCGGTGCCGGTCAACGACGTCGCGGCCAGCTTCCAGGAGGCGGTCTGTGACGTGCTGACCCGCAAGGCTCTGGACGCCGCAGTCGAGCAGGGCATCGAGGACCTGCTGATCGGCGGCGGTGTGGCCGCCAATTCCCGGCTGCGCGTGATGGCCGAGGAGCGCGCCGCGGCGAAGGGGATCCGGGTGCGGGTCCCGCGGCCCGGCCTCTGCACGGACAACGGCGCCATGGTGGCGGCGCTGGGCGCGGAGATGGTGGCCCGGGGACGTCCCCCGAGCCACCTCGACCTCCCGGCCGACTCCTCGCTCCCGGTCACCTCGATCCTGGCCTAGCGCCTCAGTAGCTCCGGCGCCGGTCCTGCCCGAGGTAGAAGGGGTAGTCACCGAACGCGTCGCCGTTCACCGGGTCGACGGTCGCCTCCATCGTCCCGTCCAGCCCGAGCCGGATGATCGAGAACGACTCGCCCTTCAGGGCGACCGCCACGACGGTGTCGGCGGACTCCCAGGCCACCCCGATCAGCACGATCTGGGTGTCGCTGGCCTGGGTGAACCGGGTGACGGCCGCGCCGGTCTCGGCGTCGAGCACGGCGAGCGAGGTCACGCCGATACCGGAGAGGTACGGCGTGCTGGCGAGCACGTACTGCCCGTCCGGGCTGAACGCGCCCAGCGAGTAGTCGCAGGTCTCCCACACCGGCTCGGTCAGGCTGGTGGCTGGGTCGACGACCCCGAAGCAGCCGCTGGCGTCCTTCTTCGACTTCGTCTGCACCGCGACCTGACCGGTCACCGGGCTGGCCGAGATGGCCTTCACGTAACCGGGAAGCACGGTCTTCGAACCGTCCGCGTTTGCCAGTCCGATCTCGTTCCTGCCCTGGGGGGTGGTCGTCTGGAAGACCAGGCTGTCCCTCCCGGTGAAGTCGACCGGGTCGACGGCCGGGAACTCCGGGAAGTCCCACACCGCTCCGGTGTCCGGGTCGGTCGTGGAGTGGATCAGCAGCGTCTGCGCACCGGGCTCCGGGGCCGTCCAGGCCACGAGGCTGCGGTCCGCGATCGACACGAAGCCGTTGTTGGCGCTCGACCTGCCCTGGGGCTCGAAGTCGGTGGTGAAGTAGATGACTTCGTCGCGTCCCGGACTGACGGCGACCCAGCCGCCGTCGGCCTCGCTCTGCACCAGCGCCTGGTAGCTCTGGTCCAGCGGCTGCAACCCTTCCCCGGGCAGCACCACGCCGGCCTGCGTGAAGTACTCGATCGACGGCGCGTCACCACGGGTCAGGCCGTCGAGCGTCAGCGTCGTGCTGACCAGCTCGACCGGCGGTGGGCCGGCGGGCGGGATCTCCTTCTCGGCACCGTTGAGGCCCTGGGCCGCGAACAGCGCGACGGGGGTGATGATCGCGACCGCGGCGGCCACTCCGGCGCCGGCGGCGAGCCGGCGGTTGCGCCGGATGCGCCCGGCCCGGCCCTTCACGTCACCGAAACCCAGGGGGTGGTCGTTCATGCCGTCGACCTGGTGGTGCAGCTGTCGCCCGAGCATCCGCTCGAGCTCGTCGTTGTTGCTGTTCATCGCTCCTCCTCGCTGGTGCGGGGGTGCAGGTCGTGGGGTGCGCGTTCGCGCAGGGTGGCCAGCGCCCGGCTGGCCTGGGACTTCACGGTGCCGACGGAGATGCCGAGGATCTCGGCGGTCTCGGCCTCGGTCAGCTGCTCGTAGTAGCGCAGCACGACGACGGCCCGGGCCTTCCTGGGCAAGGTCTGGACGATCTCCCAGAGCGCCGAGCTCTGCCCGTCGTCGTACTCGTCGACGACCTGGCTCTCGGGCAGCGTCTCGGTGGCGTACTCGCGCTTCTTCCAGCCACGGCGCCACAGCGAGTTGTTCTCGTTGACCATGATCCGTCGCACGTAGGCGTCGATGGAGTCGCGGTCCTTGACCTTCTCCCAGGCCAGGTAGAGCTTGGCCAGCGAGGTCTGCACGAGGTCCTCGGCGTTGTGCCGGTCGCCGGTGAGCAGGTACGCCGTCCGCATCAGGCTCGGTTGCCGCGCCTGCATGTACGCCGCGAACTCCGCGTCGCGCGCCGACGTGCGGTCACCCATGGTCACCCCCGCTCCGGTGAGTGTGTGCATCTCGCTCCTCCATCCAATCGCGACCAAGACGCGGATCGGGGGAGGAAGGTTGCAATTTCGCGGATGGGGTTCCCTCCGTAGGGTGGCACCGACCCACGCACCCTCGATCCCAGGAGCCCCCATGCAGCAGGTCCGAGCCGTCGTCTCCCTGCGGAAGAGCGACCCGGTCAGCATCGAGACGATCAACGTGCCGGACCCGGGGCCGGGTGAGGCGCTGGTGCAGGTGAAGGCGTGCGGGGTGTGCCACACGGACCTGCACTACCGCGAGGGCGGGATCAACGACGACTACCCGTTCCTGCTGGGTCACGAGGCGGCAGGCGTCGTCGAGGCCGTGGGTGAGGGCGTCACGACCGTCGCGCCGGGCGACTTCGTGGTCCTCAACTGGCGCGCCGTCTGCGGCGACTGCCGGGCGTGTGACCGGGGCGAGCCCTGGTACTGCTTCAACACCCACAACGCGACGCAGAAGATGACGCTCGAGGACGGCACGGAGCTGTCGCCGGCGCTGGGGATCGGCGCCTTCGCGGAGAAGACCCTGGTCGCGGCCGGCCAGTGCACCAAGGTCGACCCGTCGGCGCGCGCGGCCGCGGTCGGGCTGCTGGGGTGCGGCGTGATGGCCGGGCTGGGTGCGGCGATGAACACGGGCAACGTGCAGCGCGGCCAGTCGGTCGCGGTGATCGGTTGCGGTGGCGTCGGCACGGCGGCCATCGCCGGTGCCGCGCTCGCCGGAGCCGGGACGATCATCGCGGTGGACATCGACGACCGGAAGCTCGAGGGGGCACGCAGGCTCGGCGCCACCCACGTCGTCAACAGCAAGAACAGCGACCCGGTGCAGGCGATCCAGGACCTCACCGGTGGCTTCGGCGCCGACGTCGTCATCGACGCGGTCGGCCGCCCCGAGACCTGGAAGCAGGCCTTCTACGCCCGCGACCTGGCTGGCACCGTCGTCCTGGTCGGTGTGCCCACCCCGGACATGAAGATCCCCGACATCCCGCTGATCGACGTGTTCGGCCGCGGTGGCTCGCTGAAGTCCAGCTGGTACGGCGACTGCCTGCCCAGCCGTGACTTCCCGATGCTGGTCGACCTCTACCAGCAGGGACGCCTCGACCTCGACGCGTTCGTCACCGAGGAGATCGCGCTCGACGACGTCGAGGCCGCCTTCGGTCGCATGCACACCGGCGACGTGCTCCGCTCGGTCGTGATGCTGTGATGATCGAGTCGAAGACGCGGATCGACCACGCCGTCTCCAGCGGCACCTTCAGCCTCGACGGCGAGACCCACGACGTCGACAACAACATCTGGGTCATCGGTGACGACACGGAGTGCGTCGTCATCGACGCCCCGCACGACGTCGAGGAGATCCTGGCGCTGGTGGGGGAGCGCACGGTGAAGGCGATCCTGCTGACCCATGCCCACGACGACCACTGTCGGGTCGCGCCCGCGCTCCGCGAACGCGTCGTCGCGCCGATCATGCTGCACCCCGACGACAAGGTCCTCTGGGAGCTCACCCACACCGACCACCTCTGGGACGTCGACCTCTCCGACGGCCTGGAGATCCCCGTGGGGAGCACCACCCTGCGGGTCATCCACACCCCGGGCCACGCCCCCGGCGCGGTCTGCTTCCACGCCCCCGACCTGGGCTGCGTGTTCACCGGCGACACCCTCTTCCAGGGCGGCCCCGGCGCGACCGGCCGGTCGCACAGCGACGAGGGCGCCATCAAGGAGTCCATCCGGGAGAAGCTGTTCGCGCTCTCCGACGACACGGTCGTGCACACCGGTCACGGCGACGACACCACGATCGGCACGGAGAGGAAAGGCCTCGACGGGTAGGGCTCAGCAGACTCAGAGAGGCTCGACGAGGAGCGCGGCGCCGTGCCCGGACACCCGGGTCAGCACGAGTGTCGCCTCGTCGTCACCGCTGAGTGACAGCCGCTTTCGCAGCTCGTCGGGAACGATGTCGACGCCGCGCTTCTTGATCGTGAGCCGGCCGATGCCGCGTTCGCGCAGCGCCGCCTTCAAGGGCTTCTCGCGGTACGGCAGCCGCTCCAGAACCCGGTAGCCGCGCGCGAACGGCGTACGGAACTCGCGGTCGCTCGTGACGTAGGCGATGTGCTCGTCCATGAGCCCACCGCGCACGATGTCGGCGACCGCGGTCACCAGCCCGGCGCGGATGACCGCGCCGTCGGGCTCGAAGAGGAACGCGCCCACGTCCCGGACGCGCCCCGGACCGGGGTCGTCCTCGTCCGTCATGCTGGCGAGCCCGCCGTCCCCGATCACCGTGGCCCGGCGCGCGGCGGTGACCATCCGGCCCGACCACAGCGCAGCCTCCTTGACGTCGCCACGGTCGCTCACCCACTCGGCCTCGACGCCGCCGGGGACCAGTGAGTGGGGGATGCCGGGGGCGACCTTCACACACGAGTCGCGGGCGAAAAGTGACTCGACGAACGACCACGGCGGGGTCCAGTCGTCGACGTCGAACGTGCGGCCCCGGCCGGTACGGCGGGCCGGGTCGGCGAAGGCGACCGCGAACGGCGAGGTGTCGAGCCGGGTGGCGTCGGCGACGGTGACCGCGCCCTCGAGCCCGAGCGCCGCGAGGTTGGCGGTCGCGACCTCGACCCGCAGCGGGTCGAGGTCCACTCCGGCGCTGGTGATCCCGGCCCGGGCGGTCGCGAGCAGGTCGCCGCCGATCCCGCAGCCGAGGTCGATCACGGAGTTCGCCTGGGCGGCCTGCAACCTGGCCGCGCGGTGGGTGGCGACGCTCAGGCGCGTCGCCTGCTCCAAGCCGTCGGGGGTGAAGTACATGCGGCCCGCGAGCTCCCCGAACTTCGCCTCGGCCCGCCGCCGCAGCGTCACCTGGGTCAGCGCCGCGGCGGCGTGCTCCGGGGCAGCGTCGCGGCGCAGGACGGACTGGGCTCGCAGCGGGTCGTCGGGGGCGTCGGCGGCCCGGACGAGCAGCTGCTGGCCCTCGTCGGTCAGCAGCCACCGGAACGCGTCGAGATCCACGCACCGATCCTGTCAGAGCCCGCTCAGGGGTGGCCGGTGACGTCGTACACTCGCGCACGCCCAGCACCCCCGACCGGGCCGACGACACCGAGGTCGACCTGGTCGCGGTGATGGGCTCCCGCGAGCGCCTGTGGGGCCTCTACGGCGTGGCCTGGGGGTGGCCGCCGGCCACGATGACCGCCGAGCAGGACCATGAGGACCTGCAGCGCCACGCGGACGAGATGGAGACGCACGAGTCCTTCAACTACGCGCTCTTCGACGCTGACGAGACGGCCCTGCTGGGCTGCGTCTACACCGACCCGACCGACAAGCCCGGTGCCGACGCGGACATCTCCTGGTGGGTGGTCGACGGGCACGTCGGGACCGACCTCACGTGGGCCGAGTGGATGGCGATCCCGCGCGAGGACTGAGCGGCGTCATCCGCACAGGGCCACCTCGACGATGCCCCGCGCGATGTCGTCGGCGTTTTCGTCGTTGACCGTCACGACCGTCGAGCGGTCGCCGCTCTCCAGCGTCCAAGCCTCGTTGGTGAAGCCGCCGATCCTGCCCGAGTGTCCGAGGGTGGCCCCGCAGCTCACCTTGTCGTGGATGAGTCCCAGGCCGTACTCCGGCCTCCAGAAACGTCCGATCGACACCTGGCCCCGGGACTCCCGCATGTCCCTGACCGTGCCCGGATCGACGAGGTCGCCGCCCCACAGCGTCCGGAAGAAGGACTCCACGTCGCTCACGCTGGCAACCACGCTCCCCGCCCCCGGGTGGAGCTCTAGGTGGTAGTTCTTCACGGGCCGGGTGTCGGCATGGCCCTGGACTCCGGGTCGGCCGAACAGCGACGACGAGGACATGCCGGCCGGGGCGAAGATCCGCTCTGCCATCACCTCGGCGAGCGGTCGGTCCAGGACGCGCTCCACCAGCAGGCCGAGCGCGGCGAACCCCAGGTTCGAGTACGTGCCCTCCGTCCCCGGCGGAGAGTCGAGTCCACGCCCGGCGGCCGCCTCGAGCAGCTGGGCGGTCGCGCCCAGCCCGATGCGTCCGAAGTCGCCCTCGCTGCTGTCCGGTATGCCGCTGCGGTGACTCAGCAGGTTCTCGACGGTGATGGGGTCTCCGATCGTCCTGAGCTCCGGCAACCACTCCTGGACCAGGTCGTCCAGCTCGAGGAGGCCCTCGTCGACCAGCTGCACCACCAGCGTCGCCGTCATCGGCTTGGTGATGCTGGCGATCGGGAAGGTCAGGTCGGGGTCCATCCTCTGGCCGGCCTTGACGTTCGCCAGCCCGCCGGTCACCACCTCGGTCTCGTCGCCCACGCGGACGAGCGCGATCACCCCGGTCGCGATCCCGTCGTACACGGCGACCCGGTCCTCGACGGCCGCGACCACCTCGGGGAAGGAGGCCGGGGCGGCCGTCGTCGGGTCGGCCGAGTCGCTGGTCCCCGTTGCCGGCGGATCCGGCTCGGCTGGCTCGCTGCAGGCGACCAGACCACTGACCACCAGGGTCATGGCCAGCCCGGAGAGCCTGTGGATGAGCGTGTCCACGCGTTCAGTGTGTGGCGCCACCCCTGCTCCGTGAATAGTCTCGGCGGGGGGTATCTCTGGCACTCGCTCGAGGCGAGTGCTAACGTCTGGACTGGCACTCTCAGCCCGAGGGTGCCAGCGCTTGCGACGACGTACGACCCCCGCGACGGCGTACATCGACCGCAGGCCCAAACGTGGGGAGCGCCTCGACCGAGGTCTCCCAAACCAAGCCTGATTCGAAAGTGGAGGTCGACAACGTGTCGGTCAACATCAAGCCCCTCGAAGACCGCATCGTGGTGAAGCCGCTCGAGGCCGAGCAGACCACGGCGTCCGGTCTGGTCATCCCCGACACCGCCAAGGAGAAGCCCCAGGAGGGCGAGGTCGTGGCGACCGGTCCCGGCCGCATCGACGACAACGGCAACCGGGTCCCGCTCGACGTGTCCGTGGGTGACAAGGTCATCTACTCCAAGTACGGCGGCACCGAGATCAAGTACGCCGGCGACGAGTTCCTGATCCTTTCCGCCCGCGACGTGCTGGCCGTCGTTTCCTGATTCTCACGGGTCGTGTGCCTGAGAGCGTCGTCCGCGGCGCCCTCGGGCACACGACCCGAACTCTTAGAGGAGTGCAATGCCGAAGATTCTTGAGTTCGACGAGGGTGCCCGCCGGGCCCTCGAGCGGGGCGTCGACGCCCTCGCCAACACCGTCAAGGTGACGCTCGGCCCCAAGGGTCGCTACGTCGTCCTGGACAAGAAGTGGGGCGCCCCCACGATCACCAACGACGGCGTCACCGTGGCTCGGGAGATCGAGCTCGACGACCCGTTCGAGAACCTGGGCGCGCAGCTGACCAAGGAAGTTGCCACCAAGACCAACGACGTGGCGGGTGACGGCACCACCACCGCCACCGTGCTCGCCCAGGCGATGGTCCACGAGGGCCTGCGCTCGGTCGCAGCCGGCATCAACCCGATGGGTCTGAAGCGCGGCATGGACGCTGCGGCCGAGGCCGTCGGCGACGCGCTGCGCGAGGCGGCCCGCGAGGTCGAGACCCGCGAGGACATGGCCGCTGTCGCGACCATCTCCAGCCGCGACAGCCACATCGGTGACCTGCTCGCCGAGGCGTTCGACAAGGTCGGCAAGGACGGTGTGATCACGGTCGAGGAGTCCAACACCATGGGCACCGAGCTCGAGTTCACCGAGGGCATGCAGTTCGACAAGGGCTACATCTCGGCGTACTTCGTCTCCGACCCGGAGCGCATGGAGGCCGTTCTCGACGACCCCTACATCCTTCTGCACCAGGGCAAGATCTCGGCGATCGCCGACCTGCTCCCGCTGCTCGAGAAGGTCATCGCCGCAGGCAAGCCGCTCTTCATCCTCGCCGAGGACGTCGACGGCGAGGCGTTGTCGACCCTGGTCGTCAACAAGATCCGCGGCACGTTCAACGCCGTCGCGGTCAAGGC
>JBKJUE010000024.1:0-10632 GCA_046590395.1 Nocardioides sp. | reverse complement strand
ATGCCTCCGCGGCGGGTCCGCCAGCAGAAACCCTGCGCGACCCGCACCCTTTCTGGTTCTCCACTCACGTGATCCGTGAGCCGTACGGCGATCCCGCCGCGGGCAGGCCCTTCCCCTTCACCGATCACGACTCATTTCACAGGAGATCCACGATGTATGACATGTACCCCGACTGGGGCCCGGCCAGCCACAACCCGGACAACCCGCGCAGCCACGAAGCGGTCCAGGAGTCGCTTGACCTGCGAGACAACGGCGGCGCGCGCCCGGACGACAACTAACCTCGCCGCATGAGTACTCCCGACACCGGCACCGTGAAGCTTGCCGTCATCGCTGGCGACGGCATCGGACCGGAGGTCACCGCCGAGGCCCTCAAGGTCCTCGAGGTGGCCGCGCCGGACGGCGTGAAGTTCGAGCCGACGCGCTACGACCTCGGGGCGGAGCGGTACCTCGAGACCGGCGAGGTGCTGCCCGACTCCGTGCTCGCCGAGATCCGTGACCACGACGCGATCCTGCTCGGCGCGGTCGGCGGCAAGCCCGGGGACCCGAACCTCCCGCCCGGCATCCTCGAGCGCGGGCTGCTGCTGCGGCTCCGGTTCGAGCTCGACCACTACGTCAACCTGCGGCCGTCCCGGATCTTCCCGGGCGTCACCTCGCCGCTGGCCGACCCCGGCGAGGTCGACTTCGTGGTCGTCCGCGAGGGCACCGAGGGCCCTTACACGGGCAACGGCGGAGCGCTTCGGGTCGGGACGCCGGCGGAGATCGCGACCGAGGTGTCGGTCAACACGGCCTTCGGGGTGGAGCGCGTCGTCCGCGACGCCTTCGCCCGCGCCCAGCGCCGTCCCCGCCGCACGCTCACGCTGGTCCACAAGACCAACGTCCTGGTCAACGCCGGCGCCGTCTGGTCGCGGCTGGTGTCCGAGGTAGGCCAGGAGTTCCCCGACGTCACGGTGGACTACCTGCACATCGACGCGGCCACCATCTTCATGACCACAGACCCGTCGCGGTTCGACGTGATCGTCACCGACAACCTCTTCGGCGACATCATCACCGACCTCGCCGCCGCCATCACCGGTGGCATCGGCCTCGCGGCCTCGGGCAACATCAACCCGGACCGCACCACCCCGTCGATGTTCGAGCCGGTTCACGGCTCCGCTCCCGACATCGCCGGCCAGCAGAAGGCCGACCCCACCGCGGCGATCCTCTCCGCGTCGCTGATGCTCGCCCACCTCGGGCACCCCGACGCGGCCGCCGCCATCGAGACCGCCGTGCTGGCCGACCTGGCCGTCCGCACCCCCGGCTCGGTACGCCGGACCGCCGAGGTGGGCGACGCCGTCGCCGCCCGCGTCGGCCGCTGAGCAGCTCGCCCGTCGGCAGGACCAGCGACCCGAGAGGTCGGATACCGTGACCCCCATGCAGATCAGCACGACCTCCTCGACCCAGCCCGTCGACGACACCCGCCTGGCGGAGATCCTCGAGAACCCCGGTTTCGGGCTCCACTTCACCGACCACATGTTCACGGTCGAGTGGACCCCCGACGCCGGCTGGCACGGCGAGCGGATCACGCCGTACGGCCCGCTCACCCTCGACCCCGCCACCGCCGTCCTGCACTACGCGCAGGAGACCTTCGAGGGCATGAAGGCCTACCGCCACGAGGACGGCTCGGTCTGGACGTTCCGTCCCGAGGAGAACGCCGCCCGCATGGTGCGGTCGAGCCAGCGCCTGGCCCTTCCCGAGCTCCCGGTCGACGACTTCGTGCAGGCCGTCGACGCCCTGGTCACCGCCGACCAGAGCTGGGTCCCCGATCCCGCCGGCGAGAAGAGCCTCTACCTCCGGCCGTTCATGATCGCGACCGAGAAGTTCCTCGGCGTCCGCCCCAGCCAGCACGTCACGTTCATGGTGATCGCCAGCCCGGCCGGCGCCTACTTCAAGGGCGGCATCAAGCCGATCACCCTCTGGCTGACCACCGACTACACCCGGGCCGGCCGCGGCGGCATGGGTGCGGCGAAGACCGGTGGCAACTACGCCAGCTCGCTCGTCGCCCAGCAGGAGGCCACCTCGCACGGCTGCGACCAGGTGGTCTTCCTCGACGCCCAGGAGGGCCAGTACGTCGAGGAGCTCGGCGGGATGAACATGTACTTTGTCCACGACGACGGCACCATCGTGACCCCGGAGACCGGCACCATCCTGGAGGGGATCACCCGCTCCAGCATCATGGAGCTGGCCGGCAAGCTGGGCCACCAGATCGTCGAGCGGAAGTTCTCGATCGACGAGTGGCGCGACGGCGTCGCCAACGGCCGGATCACCGAGGTCTTCGCCTGTGGCACCGCCGCGGTCGTGACCCCCGTCGGCACGCTCAAGTGGGACGGCGGCGAGGTTGCCGGCTCCACCGAGCCCGGCCCGGTCACGCTGGAGATGCGCAGCGCGCTCGTCGACATCCAGTACGGCCGCGCCGAGGACACCTTCGGCTGGATGCACCGCGTCTGCTGACCGGCCGCGAGCCGCACCATCCTGATCGTGTCCGCGGGTAGCCTCGTCAAGTGACGACTTCCCCTCAGCCGCCACCCGGGCTGACCGTCGGCGGGTACTCCCTGCTGTCGCGCCTGGGGGAGGGCGGCATGGGCGTGGTCCACCTGGCCCGGCGGCCCGGTGGCGAGCGGGTCGCGCTCAAGGTGCTCCGTTCGCACATCGTCGGGGACGACGAGGCCCGGGCCCGGCTCGCCCGCGAGGTCAGCTCGCTGACCCGGGTCCAGAGCCGCTGGGTCGCCGAGATCGTGGACTCGGACCCGTGGGGCGAGATCCCGTACGTCGCCACCCGCTACGTCCCCGGTCTGTCGCTGCACGAGTGGGTCCAGGAGATGGGCCCGATCGAGGGCGACGACCTGCGCTGGTTGGCGCGCGGCCTCGCGGAGGGGATCGCGACCGTCCACGCGGTGGGCGTGCTCCACCGGGACGTCAAGCCCTCCAACGTGCTCATGGAGGGCCGCAACCCGATCCTGATCGACTTCGGCCTGGCCCGGGTGGCCGACGACCCGCGGCTGACCCACACCGGCTGGCTGCTCGGCACCCCGGGCTACCTCGCGCCCGAGATCCTGCACGGCGGCGACGCCGGCCCCGCCTCCGACATCCACTCCTGGGCCGCCACGGTCGCGTACGCCGGCACCGGTCGCGCGCCGTTCGGACGTGGCCCGTCGATGGCGATCATGGATCGCGTCCGACGCGGGGAGCACGACCTCTCGGGCCTGCCCGACGACCTCGCCGACGTGCTCGACGCCGCCCTGGACCCCGACCCGGCCCGCCGGCCCGACCTGCCCACGCTCATCGACTGGCTGCGCGAGCCCCACCGCGCGCCGATGCCGACGGTGGTCGAGGAGGTCCGCGCCGCCGAGCCCGAGGACGTCTTCACGGTCCCGCTGGCCCTGGCCTCGCAGGCCCACGACGGCACGCTCCACTTCTACGACGACGACCCGGGCGCCGGACCGACCCGGAGGTACGAGGACGACCCGTGGGAGCCGCCTGAGCGGGTGCCGGTCCTCGAACGGGTCCGGCGCGGGGCACTGCTGGTCGGTGCCGCGGTCGCCGTCGCCGCCGGCATCACGGCGTACCCCTGGCTGGCGTCGGCCTTCCTGCTGCTCTTCACGTGGCTCCTGCGCAGCGCGTCGCTCGCCGCGAGCGCGACGGGTGACCGGCGCCGACTCCGTGGCGCGAAGTGGTACGACCCGGTGATCTACCTCGCCGGTGCCCCGTGGCACGTCGTCCGCTCGATCCCGGGCACGGCTCTGCTCGCGCTGTGGAGCCTCGGACTGGCCGCCTCGGCCGCGCTGATCTGCTACGCCGCCGCGGCCGGGGTGGAGGCCACGCTGTTCACGTCCGGCCTGGTGTTCGCGGTGTCGCTGTGGTTGGGGCCCGGTGGCTCGCGGGTCCGCTCGCCCCTGGCCCGGGTCGTCCGACCGCTGTCGGCCTCGCCGGCGACGTGGCTGGTGGCACTCGCGGTCGTCCTGGCCGCCGCGGCGGCGTTCGGCTTCCTCGTGCTGGACCTCGGCGTCGACTGGGCGCCCGACAACTCGGCGCCGCTCTCGTCCTTCTCGTCCCGCTGACCAGCCTGTCGTCCACGGGTGGCTCGGGCCGGATCGCGAGATCGCGGTTGCCCCTCCCGTGGGCCGTGCCACACTGGTCGGCATGCAGCACAGCACGATCATCATTTGCTAGCGCGTCGACGACACTGCCGACGCGCCAACCTTCCGTCCGCGGGAGGTTTTTTTGTTGCCCGACGCCCCCGTACCGAGAAGCTGAGATGGACCTCATGGATCTTCATGGCTCGTTCCACGTCTACGACACCACCCTGCGCGACGGCGCGCAGCAGGAAGGGCTCAACCTCTCGGTCGCCGACAAGCTGAACATCGCCAGGCAGCTGGACGGCCTCGGCGTCGGCTACATCGAGGGTGGCTGGCCGGGCGCCAACCCCAAGGACACCGAGTTCTTCCGCCGGGCCGTCGCCGAGCTCGACCTGCGGCACGCGAAGCTGGCCGCCTTCGGCGCCACCCGTCGCCCCGGCGGCAAGGCCGCGGACGACCCGCTGGTCGCCGCGCTGCGCGAGTCCGGGGCCGGCGTCGTCACGCTCGTCGCCAAGTCGCACGACCGGCACGTCGACCTCGCGCTGCGGACCACCCTCGAGGAGAACCTCGCGATGATCCGCGACACCGTCTCCCACCTGCGCGCCGAGGGCCAGGAGGTCTTCCTGGACGCTGAGCACTTCTTCGACGGCTACCGCGACAACCGCGACTACGCGCTCGAGGTGCTGCGGACGGCGTACGACGCCGGCGCCGCGGTGATCGCCCTCTGCGACACCAACGGTGGCATGCTTCCCGCCTGGGTCGGCGACGTCGTCCACGACGTCCTCGAGTCGACCGGGGTGCGGGTCGGCATCCACTGCCACAACGACACCGGCTGTGCGGTCGCCAACACCCTCGCCGCCGTCGACGCGGGAGCCACGCACGTCCAGGGCACCATCAACGGGTACGGCGAGCGCACCGGCAACGCCGACCTGGTCTCGGTGGTCGCCAACCTCGAGCTCAAGCTGGACCGCCAGGTGCTGCCGCAGGGGATGCTCAAGGACGCGACCCGGATCGCCCACGCGGTCGCCGACGTCACCAACTTCGCGCCGGCGTCGCGGCAGCCGTACGTCGGCACCTCGGCGTTCACGCACAAGGCTGGCCTGCACGCGAGCGCGATCAAGGTGGACCCCACTCTCTACCAGCACCTGGACCCGACCCAGGTCGGCAACGACATGCGGCTGCTGGTCTCCGACATGGCCGGCCGGGCGTCCATCGAGCTCAAGGGGCGCGAGCTCGGCTTCGACCTCTCGGGCGACAAGGAGCTCGTCACCCGGGTCACCGACCGGGTGAAGGCGTTGGAGTCCCGCGGCTACACGTTCGAGGCCGCGGACGCGTCCTTCGAGCTGCTGCTGGTGGAGGAGGTCGAGGGCGCGCGTCCGGCGTACTTCGACGTCGAGTCGTGGCGGGTGATCACCGAGACCATGCCCGGCGCCGAGGCCACCTCCGAGGCGACGGTGAAGCTGCGCGCCGACGGGGTGCGGTACGTCGTCACCGGCGAGGGCAACGGTCCCGTCAACGCGCTGGACCACGCGCTGCGCGAGGCCATCGGGCAGGCCTACCCAGAGGTCGCGAAGTTCGAGCTGGTCGACTACAAGGTGCGGATCCTCGACCAGGGGCACGGCACCGACGCGATCACGCGGGTCCTCATCGAGACCAGCGACGGCGAGTCGTCCTGGGTGACCGTCGGGGTCGGCCACAACGTCATCGAGGCGTCCTGGGGGGCGCTGGTCGACGGCGTGACGTTCGGCCTGCGCCGGCACCACGAGGACTGATCCTCAGGCGCCCGGACCGGCTCCCACGATCCGCCGCGCCAGGTCGACCCACCCGGCGTGGACCCGGTCGAGGTCGAGCCCCTCGATCCGGACCTGCTGGTCGAGGATCGGCGCCTCCAGCGGGGCCATCAGGGCGACCGCGAGCAGCGGGAGGTCACCGGTCACGCCGAGCTCAGTGAGCAGGTAGCGCACGTGCATGGCCGAGAAGGAGTACGCCGCGTAGGAGCGCGTGCTCATCCGCCCGGCATTGCGGATCAGGTCGGTGTGCTTGAGCGTTGTCTCGAGCCGGGAGCGCCCGAACTCCAGGAGCCGCTCCCACGGCACGGCACCGGGACCGAGCGGTGGCGGCCCGGACAGCACGGCCGCCTGCCACTCGGTCTCGGAGTGGTTGAGCAGGGCGCCCATGAGCCCCTCGCGGGACTGGAAGCGACGGAAGACCGTGCCCTTGCCGACGCCGGCAGCGGCCGCGACGGCGTCCATCGTGAGCGCGTCGATGCCGCAGGTGGCGATCAGGCGCTCGGCGGCCTCGAGCAGCGCCGTCCGGTTGCGCGCGGCATCGCTCCGCTCCCGGGGCGGGGCATCGACCAGGGGCAGGAGGAGGGGCAGCGGCTCGGTCTCGGACATGGCGCCGATCACTCTAGGCGGCGTAGCCGACGCCTTCCTACGGATTTCCTGACGGGCCGGGGAATGAAAGCGGACCGCAGTCCGTTTTGCCCACGTCTTGTACCGAACCCTTGAGGAGCCCCCATGTCGGACACCCGCGTACTCGTTCTCGTCGGCAGCCTGCGCACCGACTCGCTCAACCGCCGCATCGCTGAGACCCTGAAGGCCCAGGCACCCGCCGGCGTCGTGGTCGAGATCGCCGAGGGGCTGGGTGAGGTGCCGTTCTACAACGAGGACCTCGACGGCGAGCAGGTGCCCGCCGCCGCGGCCGCCCTCCGCGCCCAGGTCGCCGGCGCCGACCGCGTCCTGGTGGTCACCCCCGAGTACAACGGGACCATGCCGGCCGTCCTCAACAACGCCATCGACTGGCTCTCCCGGCCCTACGGCGTCGGCGCCCTCACCGGCAAGCCGTTCGCCGTCATCGGCGCCACCCCCACGCCGTACGGCGGGAAGTGGGCCCACGAGGACACCCGCCGCTCCGCCGGGATCGCTGGCGCGGTCGTGCTCGAGCACATCGCCGTCTCCCAGTCCGCCCTCGAGGGCGACATCCTGGCCGACGCGGACGTCGTCGCCCGCCTGCTGGCAGCCGTCAGCGCCCTGGCCGCCTTCGAGCAGCCCGAGGCCGCCTGAGTCAGGCGAACCAGGTCGGCGACTGCGCCCGGAACGCCTCGCGCTCCAGGGCGCCGGAGCCGGCCGGGATCGTCGCCAGGAGCGGTACGCCGGTCACGAGCGGCAGGTCGGCCAGGTTGCAGGTCTCCGCGAGACCGGGCTCGGCCGGCCACGCACCGAGGACCAGCCCGGCCGGCTCGATGCCGCGGGCGCGCAGGGCACCCACGGTCAGCTCGGTGTGGTTGAGCGTGCCGAGCCCCGCGGCGGTGACCACCACGACCTCCGCCCCGAGCTCGGCAGCGAGGTCGAGCAGCGTGCCGCCCTCGGTGTCGAGCCGGACGAGCAGCCCCCCCGCACCCTCGACCAGCACTGTGTCGTGGAACTCGGCCAGCACGCGCACCCGGTCGGCGTACTCCGCGACCGGCGGGATCCGCACCCCGCGCAGCCGGGCCGCCGTGTCCGGCGCGAGCGGGTCCTGCAGGCAGGTGAGCTCCTGGACCGAGCAGCCGGTCAGGCGGTGCACCTCGTCGGCGTCGGCCACCTCGTCGGATCCAGGACCGACGCCCGTCTGGACGGGCTTCACGACGACGACCGAACCGGTGGCCGCTGCGCGCACGGCCAGCGCCGCGGTCGCGATGGTCTTGCCGACGCCGGTGCTGGTGCCGGTCACGACGACGATGCTCATGCTGTGCCGTACTCCTTGGCCACCTGGCCGAGGACGGCGGCGGCGCGCGCCCAGTCGGCGTCCGCGACCCCGGCGTTCGTGGTGATCCGGAGCCGGGAGATCCCGTCGGGCACGGACGGCGGCCGGAAGCAGCCGACCCTCACACCCTCCTCGAGTGCGGCGGCCTGCGCGGCCACGGCGGCCTGGGGGGAGGGCATCGGCACCGACAACACCGCCCCGGCCGGGACGTCGACGCCGAGGGCAGCGGCCAGCGCGGCGACGCGGGTGGTCACGACCTCGGGCAGGGCCGGACTGGCCTCGAGGATCCGCAGCGCGGCGAGCGCTCCCGCGGCGGCCGCCGGCGCCAGGCCGGTGTCGAAGATGAACGGCCGGGCCCGGTTGACGAGGTGCTCGATGATCTCGGGCGAGGCGAGCACTGCCCCGCCCTGCGCGCCGAGCGACTTGGACAGCGTGGCCGTGACGACCACGTGCTCGAGGCCGGCCATCGAGTGCTCGGCCACCAGCCCGCGGCCACCGTTGCCGGCGACCCCCAGCCCGTGTGCCTCGTCGATGACCAGCATCGCGCCGTACGACGAGCAGACGCCGGCGAGCTCCAGCAGGGGAGCCGCGTCGCCCAGCACGGAGTAGACGGACTCGGCGAGGACGATCGCCCGGCGCTCGCCCGCACCGGCGAGGGCCGCCGACACCGCGCCGACGTCGTTGTGACGGGTGACCACGATCTCGGCGCGCGACAGCCTGGCAGCATCGACGAGCGAGGCGTGTACGTGCGCGTCGGAGACGATCAGGCAGTCACGGTCCGCCATCGCGGTCACGATGGCCAGGTTGGCGTGGTAGCCGGTCGACATCACCAGCGCGGCCCGCTGGAACATGAATCCGGCCAGCGCCTCCTCGAGGGCGGTGTGCAGCGAGAGGGTGCCGGTCACCAGGCGGGACGCACCGGCACCGGCGCCCCACGTCCTTGCCGCGTCGGACGCGGCGGCCCGCACCTGCGGGTGCCGGGAGAGCCCGAGGTAGTCGTTGCCGGCCAGGTCGAGGACGCCGTCGTCCGCGCCCCGCGGCCGGAGGGTACGACGGAGCCCGGCCGCGTCGCGCTGCGCCGCCTGGTCCCTGAGCCACTCGCTCCAGCGCATCATCCGGGGTCCCTGCGGGGGCGTGAGCGCAGCGAGCGGCTTCGTGGGGTGGTCATCAGGCCACCACCGCGGCGGCGTCGACGGCGGCGCAGATCCGGGCCACGTCGTCGTCGGTGCACAGGTAGGGCGGCATCGTGTAGATCAGGTCGCGGAAGGGGCGCAGCCACACGCCCTCCGCGAGCGCGGCGTCGGTGGCCTTCGCGACGTCGACGGGGTGGTCGAGCTGCACCACGCCGACCGCGCCGAGGGTGCGGACGTCGGTCACACCTGGCAGGCGGCGGCACTCGGCGAGACCGGACACCAGTCCCGAGTTGATCCGCAACACCTCCGACCGCCACTCGCCCGTGTCGAGCAGGTCGAGGTTGGCGAGCGCCACCGCACAGGCCAGCGGGTTGCCCATGTAGGTCGGCCCGTGCATGAGGACGCCCGACTCGGAGTGGGAGAGCCCGTGCGCCACCCGGGGGGTGCACAGCACCGCGGCCAGGGTGAGGTAGCCACCGGTCAGAGCCTTGCCGACGCACATGACGTCGGGCGTGACCCCGGCCGCGTTGGCGGCGAACAGGGTCCCCGTGCGGCCGAAGCCGGTAGCGATCTCGTCGAAGACCAGCACGAGGTCGTGCCGGTCGGCCACCTCGCGCATCACCGTCAGGCAGGCCGCGGGGTACATGTGCATGCCGCCGGCTCCCTGGAGCAGGGGCTCGACGACGATCCCGGCCAGCTCGTCCGCGTGCGAGGCGGCCAGCCGCTCGAAGCCCTCCGCCCATGCGGCCACGCCCGCCTCGTCGACGGGTGGCCGGTCGGCGAAGACCTGCTCGGGGAGGACCTCGCTGAACATCGAGTGCATGCCACCGACCGGGTCGCACACGCTCATGCAGCCGAACGTGTCGCCGTGGTAGCCGCCGCGGACCGTCAGCATCCGGTGGCGTTCCGGACGACCGACGCCGCGCTGGTACTGGAGGGCCATCTTGAGCGCGACCTCGACGCTCACCGATCCGGAGTCGGCGAGGAAGACGTGCTCGAGCCCGACCGGAGACATCTCGACCAGCCGGTGGGCGAGCCGGATCGCCGGCTCGTGGGTGAGTCCGCCGAACATCACGTGCGCGAAGCTGGCTGCCTGCTTCTGCAGGGCCCCGTCGAGCGCCGGGTGGCCGTACCCGTGGATCGCCGCCCACCACGACGACATGCCGTCCACGACCTCCTGGCCACCCTCCAGGGTCAGGCGCACGCCCGTCGCCCCCGTGACCATCCGCACCGGCGCCGGGTCGGTCATCGAGGTGTAGGGGTGCCAGACGTGGTCGCGGTCGAAGGCGAGCAGCTGGTCGTTCGTGGAGGGGAAGTTCATCGCCCGGCAGTCTACGGACGCGACCTGCCCGCCCGCGTCCGTGTTCGTCGTACGTTCCAGTAACCGACCGGCCGTCCCCGGCCGGCACCGCGACCGTTATCTTGCTGGGGTGACGGACATCCTGGAACGCGCCCGTGTGAAGGTCCTCGACGACGGCCTCGGCCTGTCGTACGACGAGCTGGTGGAGGTCCTCCAGCTTCCTGACGACCAGATCCCGGAGCTGCTCGAGCTCGCCCACGCCGTCCGCATGAAGCACTGCGGTCCCGAGATCGAGGTCGAGGGGATCATCAGCCTCAAGACCGGCGGCTGCCCGGAGGAC